>JAOACU010000090.1 GCA_026417715.1 Anaerolineae bacterium
ACAGGCGTTTCGCAAGGAGAATGAGGCGGCGATAGCGAGTTATGCGGCGGCGTTGGAGTTGTATCGTGCGGTGGGCGACCGTTTGGGGGAAGCGAACGTGCTTCAAGCGATGGGGGACATACAGGCGTTTCGCAAGGAGAATGAGGCGGCGATAGCGAGTTATGCGGCGGCGTTGGAGTTGTATCGTGCGGTGGGCGCCCGTTTGGGGGAAGCAAATGTGCTCGCTGCTCGCGGGAGACTTTTCCTCTTGAGCGATCCAAAACAAGCCGATGTGTTATTGGATCAAGCGATTCAAATCTATAAGCAAATTGGAGATCGCTATAGCGTGCCAGCGCAAATCGGCAATTATGGGTGGGCACTCTTGCGCTTGGGGGAGGCAGATCGCGCGCGTCCTTACCTTTTGCGCGCAGCAGAATTATTCGATGAGATCGGTCTGAATGATTATGCTGCGCGACATCGTAGGGCGGCAGGTAAATGAAAACCAAGACTGGCAGATTTTACGAATCGCTTATGGGTAGAAAACGGTAACGGGTTGATTCAGACCTCACAGGTCTCTAAGACCTGTGAGGTCTAAACCTCTTTCTCCTCAAGAGCGTTACGAATCTATGTTGTGTCTTTTGTTCACGCGCGCGGCGGTCGGCGGTCGTCCGTCAGCGGTCGTATTTTCGTGGAACGAGTGATTGCGGCGTGTGGGTAGATTCGCGTCAACGAATCTACAACGAATAAACGAATGGGGTGGTGAACAAGACCTGTGAGGTCTCCCAGACCTCACAGGTCTTTTTTTCGCGCGTTATCGTTTGTAGGGGCGAGCCGTTGGCTTGCCCCTACACGCGTTACGGGGCGATCACGCAGGGTCGCCCCTACCGAGGATACACCTGCACGAACGCGCCGTCTTTGACCTGAAAGACATAGACGCGTTGTTCTTTCAAATCGCCATTTGAATCGTAGGTCACGCGACCAATCAGCGTGGTGAAATCGAGCGCGCGAATGGCGTCCGCCACGCGCGCGGCATCGAACGTGTTTGCTTTTTTGATGCCTTCGGCAAGGACTGCCGCCGCCGCGTAACCAGGCACACTGTAGGTATCGGGATTGCGCGCTTCGACTTTTTGGTACTCGTTCCACCAATTCTTGTCCGCGACGATTTTCGGATCGGGTGTGATTGCACCAACGTATGTCCCTTCGCTCGCGGGCGCGGCTTCGTCCACGTAGGTCGAGTTGAAGCAACCATCGGAGCACACGAATTTTGCCGTGATGCCTGCGTCGCGTAGTTCGGGCAGGAGGATCATCCCTTCGGTTTCATAGCCCGCGAGGAAAATCACATCGGGTTGCGCGTCTTTGATGGGCGCGATGAATTTCGCGTACGTCGTTTGCGCTTCGGGAATTTTCACAATCGCAACCGGTGTGACGCCAAGCGATTGGAACGCGCGCACGATTTGATCGCGCAAGCCGTTGCCGTACTCGTTATCCGCGTGAACGACGACGATGCGCTTGCCTCCCAGTTGTTCGACGATGAAACGCGCGAGCGCGGGACCTTGTGCGGCATCGGTTGCGTTGACGCGGAAGAAATTGCGATAGCCCTGCTTGGTGAGCGATACTTCGGACGCGGTGGGCGTGATGACGACGAGTGGCAAGTCTTTGTAGATTTGCATCGCCGCGAGGGTTTGCCCACTGTTCAAGTGTCCGATGACGCCGATGACGCGTTTGCCTTGTTTGATGGCGTTCGCGATTTCTTTTGCTTTTTCGACTGCCACATCCGAATCGGCTTGGTCATCGAGCGCGACGACGTGGACCTTGTACCCCAGCAAGCCACCTTGCCGATTGAGTTGTTCCGCCAGCGTACGCGCGCCACCCACGACCGTTTGTCCACCATTCGCCTGCCAACCCGACAGCGGCGCGACGACGTAGAGGATGACTTCGCCTTTGCTCGGCGCGGCGCCGGCGCAAGCGGTGAGGATGAGCGCGAAGAGTAGGATGAGTGTTTTTATTTGCAGTTGCATCTTTCCCTCGTAATGTTTGCCGAGATCGAATCTATTCTCACCGAATCATAACTCTTGCTATCCTTGCGTGCACGTTTTTGCCTGTGCCTGTTTCGGAAATCAGGTGCATTCTTTGCAAGAGTGTTACGTTTCCCACTTTTGCCTCTGTACGACTTGTTTCGTACCGCTGTTTGCTGGCAGTAGTAACGCCACGCTCGTCGCGGCGATTAGCGTGAGCAAAGCGGGCACGAAAATTGATGTTTGTACCGCGTGAAGACTAAACGTTGCCAACGCGCCAACAATAACGCCAATGAGTTCAAAGATGCTGTTGACCAACACCAACGCCAAGTACATACAAATCACGATGTTGACGGCGGTCCAAATCTGCGAAAATTCTGGATTGGTGCGACCGTAACCTGGAATGTAGATCAAAGCGTAACCCGCCCACGCTCTGGGGAACAGATCGAAACTCAAGTGGATGGCGAGTGATAAACTGAATCCTGCTGCCAGCAGACGCGTGGTGATGTGTTTTTGTTGGTATGCCACTCCAAAAAGCAACAGCGGCACAAGAAAACTGTGAGTGACGATAGAGCGATGTCCCAGAAAATCCCAACGCAGATCAATGTCGGGAAACGCCAAGCCCGCGACGATGCCGATGAGTAGCATCAGCATTCCAAAGATGTAGCGCATACATCCTCCTCTGAGTTTTCACTCTTTCGCTTCTTTAAGAATTTTCTCCAACAAATCCTCAACGCCAAGTTGCACTGCCCACTCTCGCAGATAGTTTTGATCCAGCCGTTCGCCTTGCGTTTTGACGATACCCAGCACATCGCGCCATTGACGTTCCGATGTTTCACCGCCAAGGCGATACCATTCCAGTTTAGCAAGAATCGTATCTTCTGCGCTGGCGACGAACACAGCGCGTTCAGGATCAGTCGCAACGATTTGACGGACGCGCCGTGTGAGTTGTGATTCGTCAAAGGCGCGGTTTTTTCGTACGAACACATCTACCTTGAACGCGGTCGCGAAATGAATCACATTGAAACTGCGTTGTTGGCGAATCGCCTCGCGAATCATTTCCGCGTCCACGTAAAACGCATTGGTGAGCGCGCGTGCGAGTGGTTCGGCGTGCTCCAAACGCAAATCCGCAACCAGGTCTGCATCCAGCGTTGCGCGCGGCATACCGTATAGCGCGCTGGCAAGCGAACCGCCAATCAGATAACGCACATTCAACTTTTCGAGCGCGTCAATCACCAATAGCGTTACTGTCATCTGTTCCGAGATCATCGGCGTCCTTTTTTCCGTACACGCGCGCGGCGAGTTCTTCGCCGAGTAGCAAGTCTGCCAAGTGGCGGTGCAGTTCCGCGTCCGACGCGCGCGGAAAACGTTGACGCAAACCCGCCAACGCGAGCATTCGTACCGTTCGATTCATCTCGTCAACCATTTGCAATTTGCGCCACGCCGGCATTCGCCGCAACAGTTCGATTAACACCCGCTCGGCTTCTGGACTCGTATCCTCAAAAATGCTTCCACCCACCACACGCCTCACGTATCACGCCTCACGTATCACGCTATCACACCTCACGCCATACGCAACACGCAATACGTAGTCAACTCGTCCTACATTCGCGTAACATCAGTCACTCGATCGTCTGGAGAAACTTGCGCGCAATTTCGCCGACGGGGTCCGTCGTCAAAATGCCGCGCCACTGATCGCCGGGTTGCACCAGATTCGCGACGACGATGTTCGCGCCGTTGAAGATCGCGCTACGCGCCTCTTTGAGGTCCACGCCACCTGCCGCCGAGATTGCCACATCGTACTTGCTCCGAATGCGATTGATGTGCCGATATTCGATGACTTTGCCGCGCGTGCCTTCCTCGTCGCGCCCACGATGCAGGATGACGACGTTTGGTGGTCGCTTGAGCGGACGCATCACCGCAAGCGGGTCGCACACGCCGAGCATATCAATCATCGAGATCAGTCCCAACTCGGCGCAGCGCGCGACAAAGAGATCGAGCGATTCGGTGGGTGAACTGCCAAGAATCGTAATGGCGTTTGCGCCGGCTTGTTTCACCATCTCTACTTCACCCAACGCGCCGTCCGCCGTCTTCATATCGGCAACGATGATGCCGCGCCACAGCGCGCGCATCGCTTGAATCCCGCGCATCCCTTCGCGTTTGATGAATGGCGTACCGGCTTCGATCAGGATGCGTTCGTTGAATTCGATGGTCGGCAAGAGGCGTTGCGCGAGCGCGAGATCGTAGTTGAACGCGATCTGCAAATAGCGCACCTTGTAATCGAGCGTGGTGCTCCCAGAGTGAACGATACCGAGTTGCTGTTGCAGATGGCGAATCTTGTCACGCATCGCGTCCGCCTATTCTTTTTTCGATTCGGTCAACGCATTGACGATGCGTCCAAAATCGGACGGGACAAACAACACGATTTTTTCCGATGGGTCTGCCGCGATGTCACGAATCGTTTGCAACGTTCGCAGATGGAGCGCGCCACTGCTCTTGGACAAGTTCTCCGCCGCTTGACGCAGATTTTCGGACGCAGTCAACTCACCCTGCGATGCGATGATCATCGCACGGCGTTCGCGTTCTGCTTCGGCTTGCTTTGCCATCGCGCGTTTCATTTCGGCGGGCAGTTCGATCTCCTGAATCTTGATGGATTCGACATCCACGCCCCAATTGCTTGTTTCCGTGTCCACGATTTTCTTGATGCTATCGGCGATTTTTTCGCGCTCGGTGAGCACAAAATCCATCTCGTTGTTACCGATGACATCGCGTAGCGCGGCTTGCGTGAATTGTCGAATCGCAAAGACGTGGTCTTCGATCTTGATGATGACCGTTTCGGGACTGATGACTTTAAAGTACACCACCGCATTCACCAGAATCGGAATGTTATCTTTGGTCATCACTTCTTGACGCGGAATATCAGCGGTTTTGATGCGCATATCCACTTTGCGCATCGTTTGGATGAACGGGACGATAAAGGTCAACCCCGGTTCGCGCGTGCCTGCGTACTTGCCCAGCGTAAAGACGACGCCACGTTCGTACTGATAGATCAGCCGTAGCGACATTGGCACGAGCAAGAACAGCAACACCGCGACGGGAAAAACCAAACAACTGAACAGCGAGAAAAGGATTTCCATTGTTTCCTCCTGATATTTTTGTTCTACGTGATGCGTAACACACAATACACCTCACGCAATACGCAATACGTACTACTTTTTACCTGCCTCCTGCTTCCTGCCACCTGCCTACTGACTTTCACGTTTTCCATACACTTCATCCATCGCGCTCTGCAACTCGTTCAGCCGCGCGATTTGCTCCGCAATGTCACCGCGCAGGCGTTGCGCGCGACTGTCTTCGATGTCGTCTTTCGAGCGAATCAACATCAATTGCGAGTACACCGTGCCGAGCGCGGTCAGCGTGGCATCGAGTTGCAGTTCGGCATTCTCCATCGTGTTGATCAACTTGGTGAGGTTCTGCGCTTGCGCGCGTTTCGATTCGAGCGCGCGACGTGCTTGCGCGCGCACCGCGTCGTCGTCTTCGTGTTCGATGCGCGCTTGCAACTCGCGCAGCGCGCGCGGCACGGCTTCGGCATCCTGCTTGATCATCTCGTCACGTTCAAACGCGTCGAGACGTTGCGCAAGGCGAAAGATTTGCGCGATCCAATCGGTGATGCCAGCGGTAGATTCTTGCAGGTGATCGCGTAACACGCCGGCTTCGCTGTGGCGAATCAGTTCTTCGATGCGCGCGCGATAATCGAGGGCGCGTTGTACCGCCGCGCGCAGTTTCGGTGTCTTGATGGTTGCGGGGTGAATTCTTCGCGCAACATTTCGGCGACGACGCGCGCGCCAGTGTTCGCGTCTTGAATGCTCGTGATGATGATGGCGATTTCGGCAACGCCGCCGATGATGAGCCAGTACCACCACTGCCACCACTCGAACGGGCGCGGCACAAAGTACGCCAGGAGAATCGTCAGCGCGATGGTCGCCGCGCTTTCCCAGCGAAAGATGGCGTAGGTGATGATAGCGGTTGTGGCGCGGGAGCGGAGGTTGGTGTTTTTGGACATACGCTCTCAGTGACCGCCGACGACCGACCGCTGACCGCTGTTTTTTGCATTGCTTTTGGTTGAAACCAAACGGCGGTCTGCTGTCTGCGGTCGGCGGTCGTCTAAAAATACGTTGACAAAATTTTATACAACTTGCGAATCGTCTCTGGATCCGCGCGGCGCGCAAAACCACCAGTGGCATCCGCGAGCGCGTTCAGGACGTTCCAGTCTGCGTCCTTGCCATAGCCGATGCAGAAAATCACCACTGGCACACCAGTTGCGTTGCCGCGCTTGATTTTATCGGTGAGTGTGCTCAGGCGGATGGACGACGCGTTTTCCATCCCATCGGTCATCACGACAATCGCGTTGATGCGATCGCGTTCGCCGCGCTTTTGCAAATCATCGTACGCGTACGCTACCGCATCGAGTAACGCCGTTTGTCCGCTGGCTTTGAACGCGCGCACTTGCGCTTTGAGTGTTTCGCGTTGTGTGGTAATCGGTTGTGGTGCAATGACGTTGTAAACGCGACTGGCGAACGGCACCAAGCCCACACGGTCTTGCTCACCTTGCACTTGATCGAGAAAAGTGACCATTGCGTCAATTGCTTGCGTCAACTTGTCTTGCTCGCCCATACTGCCCGATGTGTCCGCGACAAGGTAAATGTTCGCAGGACGTTTCGCCAAATACCACGACGCTTGCACGATTTCGATGACCGACGCGCTCGGTATCTGCAACGTTGTTTGCGGTTGCGTAGGATCAACACCGTTCGCCGGTTTGATCGGCGATGCGGGATCATCGAGGCGCAAATTCAAATCAACGGGACGATAGCCCGCTTGCAAAATCACTTTTTGAATTTCGGGCGAAAGCACAAAATCGCGAAAACGTCGAAACGTCAAACGTTGGTCGTTACTCAAGCCCGGTTGTTCGAGGAGCGCGAGCGGATGATCTTGCCACAACGTTCCTTCGACAGGATAAATCGCAACAACTTTCTGTGCCGATTTGCTGTTGAAATAAATGATCAATCGTTCAGAGACGATGAATGCATCGAGATAAGTGCGTCCGCGCTTGAGCACTTCTTCAATCGTCGCTTGTTCGCCTTCGCCGTAATAGCGCACGGTGCGTTCGAGCGCGGCAACGTAATCGAGTGTCGCACGATTTTTCACATCCGCTTCGGTCAAGCCGCGCGTTTTGTTCGCGCCGGCGTAGAACATTGCCAGTGTCGTGAGCAAGCCACTGGCGGAACTCGTCGAAGGATGACTCCACTTGAAATTCGGATCACTTTTGGCTTTGGTGAGCAGGTCTTGCCAACCGATTTGTTTTTGCGGATAGCCGAGTGATTGCGCGACCTCGCGCCACATTGCGATTACAATCGGTGTAACGGCAAAGCGTACCGATTCGCCGACGAGCGCGCGTTCGCGTCCCGCATCAATTTGCGCCAGCCACAGCGACGAATCGGGGCTAATCGCGGTGAACTTGCCCGCGCGCGCGGCTTCGACAATGTCCGCCGCGTCCATCTTGGTCGCGTTGATTCTCATCGGCAAGCCAGAGGGTGTTTTGTAATTCGCCTTGTGAAAGCGCGCGAGAATGTCTTGCATCAGCGCGTCTTTTTCGGGCGAGTAGGCGAGTTCGAGTGTCGCGCTCGTCGGTGTGGGTGTGGTCTGGGACGGAATAACGAGCGCGATGATAATGCCGATGCCGCATAGAATCGTCAGCATTCCACCGAGAATAACAAGAATGAGCAGTATCCAAACGTTAGATTTTTGGGGAGGAGTTCTTTTCTTCTTCATTGGTTGTTCATATTACGTATTGCGTATTGCGTATTCCGTATTCCGTTACGCAATACGCATTACGCAATACGCAATACGTATCACGCCTCACTTTGCCACATTCAAATCAAACCACCGCAACAGCGTTTGCAACGTGTCGCGATCGGGCGCGCGCATTCGCGCAGTGGAAGGGACGAGTGTCTTGGCACCTTGATCTTTCCACTTGACGAACAAACTATCGGGACCAGAAATCGAAACTTCGGTGTTGGCGGGACGGAAGCCGCGCGCTGCCGCCGCGCTTTGTATCGGCGCGGAGAGCAAAAATTTTTGGAATTGCAATGCCGCGTTTTTTTCGACCGCGCTCGTTTCCGTGCCCATCCAAATCGTGAACGGAAAATCGAACCACGTCAAGTATTTGGGATACACGATGACGAGTGGGTCTGCCCAGCGTGTTTGAATGCCCTGCATATTGACGAGCAAATCGCTCTCCAACAATTGCCCACCATCGCCGACCGAGTAGCCAAACAGCGCGAGGTCTTCGACCGTGTACGACGAGAGCGATGAAAAATCGGTGACCGCACCCATCAACTCTTTGAGCCACTTTTGGAATTGTGGATTGGTGACGTCTTCGGTGGTGATCGTCGTCTTGTCATAGTACTCACCCGCCGCCGCAACCATCGCGAGCAAGCCCGCCGCGTTTTTGCGCGGATTCGGTACGATGAGTTTGAAATAGCCCCACGCTCTTTCACCACCCAGTTCTTGCCAGCCACCTTTGGCGATTGCCGCATCGTGAATCGTTTTCCAGTTGATATTGTCCTTGCCGAATTTTCGCTCCAGTGCGTCCGCGCGCGATTTGTACATACCCCATGAAAAGAGCGATGTGACGAGCGGACGCGCGCGATACTCGCCATCGGTGAGGAACACGTCGCGACCGAGTTTCGTGCTGTACGTCGCGTTGACGAGTTCGACCAGATAGCGACTATCGGGAATCCATACGGTCGGCACAGTACTTGCACTCTGCGTGAATTCGCCGCGATCCCATTTGCCGAGCGCGGTCACACTATCCATCGGCGTCACAGTGACGACAATCGTGCGTCCTTCCAGTGTGCGTCTTTCGGCGTTGAATTTCTGCGCCGCATCTTGCACCCACGCCTCGATCGGTAGCGCGGCAATGACGCGCACCTGAATCGGTTGCGCGGTGGGATTGGGAATGCTTCCGCTCAACTGCTGAATCAGAAACGAAGTACCCACGATGATTAGCGCCAGCAGGACAAGCGCGAAGAAGATGAGTCGGGTTTTGTTCATAAGTGTCCAGTGTGGAAGTATTCAGTGTTCACAGTATTCAGTATTCAGTGTGACAGTATTCAGTGGAACTGACCACTGAACACTGACCACTGAATACTGAACACCGAATACTGAACACTGATTGACTGAATACTGACTTTACGCCAAGCCCAATCGCTTTTTACGTTCTGCCAACTGCGTCTCCAACGTGTGGCGTTCGAGCAATTCGTCCATTTGCACGTCGAGGCGCGTGGCTTGCATTTCCGCGCGTGCGGACGCCTTGTCGAGTCGCGCGCGAATACTCTCGGCGATGCGCGCAATGTCTCGATCGCCGGAACCGACCAAGTTGTCGAGCGATTGAATCGTCTTGGTGGTGAGTTCCTTCGAGCGCGCCAAGTCGAGCAGGGCTTGGAGTTCGTCGCGCTCTTGCTTGACGGTGGTCAGTTTGGCTTCCAATTTCAACTTGGCATCGAGCAGTTTCTGGTACTCGACTTGCTGACGTTCGTACTGTGCCTTGTACTCGTCGGCGAGTCGTTGTGTGGAATTGAGTTTGCTTTGCGCGGCGATGGCAAGTTCTTCCTTGCCCTCTTTGAGCATCAAGTCAATGTTGCGATCGAGTTCAGCGGCTTTGGCGGCAAACTCGTCGTACTTGCGCTTGAGTGTTTTCACCTCACCGCCAATCGTCGCGGCGGCATCCTCCAAATCTTCCAAGTTGTCTTGGACTTGGCGGATGTACTGATCGAGCACGGCGAGCGAATTCGCTTGCAACGCTTGATCCACAAGCGCGTGCAAATTCGCGGCGATGAGTGTGTGGACTTTTTCGAGCAGACTAGCCATAGGTTCCTCCTTTGGTGTAGTTGAATCTGGCACGATTGTAATAGATGTGCGCGCACAAATCCTGACATCGGGCTGACAGTTGGCAGTCATAGTATAGAAC
>JAOACU010000008.1 GCA_026417715.1 Anaerolineae bacterium
CTTTTACCGATGCGTCAATCGTTGCTTGCGCATTCGCTTGCGCGACGGTGGTCGCTTTCACCGCCGCGTCAATCGTCGCTTGTGCATCGGGCGTGGGTTTGAGGACTTGGCATCCCACCAACGCAATGATGAGCAACCCAATCCAAAACGTAAAGACGAGGTGTAGTGTTTTCATAAACGAATCTCTCCCCCAAAAGTGTTTGGGAACATTCTGTCACAAGATAACAAAAGCATCGGTCGGCGGTCATTACATCAAAGGAGGAACAAAGTGCGTGACTACCACATTGCTGTAATTCCCGGTGACGGCATTGGACAAGAAGTAACACCCGAAGGTGTGCGCGTGCTGGACGCCGTCGGTGAATTGACCAGCGCGTACAAAATGCGTTACGAGTACTTTCCTTGGGGTTGCGAGTACTATCTCAAGACGGGTCGAATGATGGCAGAGGACGGACTCAAAATCTTGCGCGATTTCGATGCCATCTACTTTGGCGCGGTCGGCTTCCCCAGCGTGCCCGATCACATTTCACTGCGCGGTCTGCGCTTGCCGATTTGTCAAGGATTCGAGCAGTATGTTTGTCAGCGTCCCAGTTTCTTATTGCCCGGCATCAAATCACCGCTCGCCGATAAAAAACCGGGCGACATTGATTTCGTTGTGATTCGCGAGAACACCGAAGGCGAGTACGCGGGCGCGGGTGGACGCGCGCATCGCGGCTTGCCGATTGAGGTTGCCGTCGAAACGTCCGTGTTCACGCGCGTTGGCGTCGAGCGCGTGATTCGCTATGCGTATCAACTCGCGCGCACGCGTCGCAAGAAACTCGTCAACGCGACCAAATCGAACGCGCAACAGCACTCGCTGACGTTTTGGGACGAAATTTTTGTCGAGGTGGGCAAGGAATTTCCCGATGTGCAAACCGAGCGCGTGTTGATTGATGCGCTTGCCGCGCGCTTTGTGTTACGTCCCGAATCGCTCGACGTGGTGGTGGCGTCGAACTTGTTCGGCGACATTCTCACCGATTTAGGCGGCGCGATTTGTGGATCGCTGGGAGTCGCGGCAAGTGGCAACATCAATCCCGAACGCGAGTATCCTTCGATGTTCGAGCCGGTGCACGGGAGCGCGCCCGATATTTTCGGCAAGGGGATTGCGAATCCAATCGCGATGATTTGGTGCGGTGCGATGATGCTGGAATGGCTCGGTGAAAAGCCAGCCGCCGATTTGATTCTGCGCGCGATTCAAGCGGTCACCGCCGAAGGCAAGGCACTCACTCCCGATCTTGGCGGCACCGCCAAGACGCGCGACGTGACCGATGCGATCATTGCGCAAGCACGACGCATTGCCGCGCGCGTGTGACACGCGCGCAACGTTATGTGATTAACCGATGTTACGCAGAGGTGGAGCAAGCGTGCACACTTGTCCCACCTCCGCGTAACATCAGCGATTAAATCCCCGAAAGTTCATCCAATTTCTGACAAATCAATGCGGCAGACAAGAACGCATCTTTACGACGTGGCTGTAAACGCGGATCCTCTTTGAAATGGCGTAGGCGTAGGACGTTTAGGGTTGCCATCAACAGACTCAGCAGGTATTCGCGTTGCGCATTCGGCGCGCTAGTGCCTTTGTTGCAATCAAGCAACTCCCAGGCAATCTGCCGTAAACCCGCGAGCACCTCCACCGCTTTGCGTGCCTCCGCTGAGAAATTCGCCTCCAACTCTGGCTGGCTATTCGGCGCAAGATTCAGCAACATTCGCTCCAACTTGACAAACTCGGTTGGCTCTAACGTGGGCATCACGCGAAATTTGAGGTCGGTTTCTAACACTACCACATCGCGCAAGATGTGGCTCGGATACGTCCGATAAAAATCAATCAACCAACATTGCCCTTGCTCGTTGATGAGGATGTTGCCCGCGTTGAGATCGCCATGTGTAACGCATTGTGCAACATCCAATTGCCAGACATCTTGGTTCTGCAAACGACGCAAGGGATTGGGTAGATCATCAGTACAAGGTGGAATACGCACTCGTGATAGATCAACCCATTCGGGAAAGAACGAGCGTGCCTCATTGAAAATGCGTTCCACAGTGAGATTGAAGGCAGTTAAATACAAATCGCGAACATTCGCGTGGCGGGGCGGTTGACGATTACGATACCAAAGGGCACAGGTACCAAAGAACAAATGTCGAAGCGCGGTGATGATGTGCACTGAAGATTGTTGGCTATAGAAATGTGCAAGGTCTGGAGCGCGTTCGACCTCAGGTGTGTTTAGAGTGTAGAGTAGTGCCCCCAGATGACGCGAATAACCCGAACTGAGTTGAGTGGCAAAATTAACAGGGAGATACAATTTCACATACCTGTTAAAATTTTCTTCTTCGATTCGTGTCTTCTTGCGCGTTCCAACTTTGAGCACAAACCACCGCCCCACCCCAGTCTCAAAAGTCGGATGCGCTCGTAGAACCACTGAACCACTTAAACCCATTTGCGGACTCTTGAGCAAAATGCTGTTCGCATTTACAAATACCTTTCCAACCAAATCACGAACCTGTAAGACTAACTGGTCGCGCGGGGGCCAGTCCGACTCTGCTTCAGAGACGTGGATGTGTGTGGCGACTTGATCAATCAGACTGTCCACATCACCGAGGTAGTTCAAGTTGAAATTAATACTAACGTGCTCTTGGAAGATGCGATTAACTTTTTCCGCTAATTCACTCACGTAACCGGGCTTTTTAGCAACAAAATCTGTGGCGTGTTTCGACCATGCTTCACGCACCCACTCGGCTTTCTTCGAGTACCCCGTTATCACAACAGTGGGCATAATCTCACGCAAATTGAGCGTCTCCAGATCTTCCAACAAGCGCAAACCATCTTTGTTCTGTCCGAGCGGCGGACCCAGTGAAATATCCACAATCGCCAGATGAAAATGCCCCGACTCGAGTAAGGCCTTGGCTTGGGCGTAGTCTTCCGCCCACATGACTGTATAGCCTGCCTGTTTCAAGCGGCGCCGCTGCGTGCGTGCTTCAGATTCCATATCTTCAACGAGTAAAATACGTTTCTCTTGTCTCATCTTCCGTCTCCTCCAACCAACCGGGTCTTTGAAGAGGTAAACGCAAGATAAAAGCCACTCCTTCTGTTGTTGCCGAATCCAACACCAGACTGCCCTTATGGACTTGGGCAATGTAGCGACATAACGACAAGCCCCAACCACGCAAAGGTGTACCACGTTTGGTCGTCCAACCGAGATTCCAAATCGCTTCGCGATGCTCCAAAGGAATTGTTGGACCATTGTTCCAAACTCTGATCATACCATACTCTCGATCGCTTTCCACCGTTAGAGTCACACACCCTTGCTGTGATACAGGAATGGCTTCAAAAGCATTCTCAATCAAGTTCTCCAACAAGATTTCAATGAGCGCGCGGTCACACTGGATAGTGAGATGAGAAATCGGGGCAGAAAACCGCTGAATTTGAATGTGTGTTGGACAACGCGTTTCCATTTTTTGGCATACTTGAGCGACGAGGGTATTTAGATCAATTGTCTCAAGTTGTAGACTCCAAGTTTTTGCAAAACGATCGAGCCAGTTACTAACATTCGATGTATCTGCGGCTATATCACGCAAGTTGTTCAAACATTGACTCAAGCTCGAACACTGATCGGGCTGTAACACCGACTCAATCTCTTTGAGCAAATTAGGAATGCTACCGACCGTGCCCTTGATTTCGTGTACTAAATCCGTCGCTAAACGGGCGGTATCGCGTTTGTGGCGCAGTTGTTCCATCAACCGTACACGTTCTAACCACAACCCAACGTGATTGGCAAAGATCATCATCAAGCGTTCGCTATCTTCATCAAAAGCCTCGGTGCGCTTGACATTGTCCACGCAAAGCACGCCAAGATGGCGTTGCCGTGCTGACAACGGAATGCCTATCGCCGAGCGAACATTCACACCCCATTCTGAAAGGTCACGATAGTGAGAATCGGTCGCGGTATCTTTGACGATATATGGACGCTGGGTAGCATACACATACCCCGTCAGACCTTCGCCGGGTTTGAAACGTGCCACTTGACGAACCTGGGGCGGATAGCCGGTATCGGCAGCAATGGTCAACTCGCCGGTTTGGGAATCGTACAAATAGATAGACCCCATCTGCGCGCGTCCGCGCAGGGCTTTGAGGGCAATCCGTAGCGTTTGTTGCAAAACTTGTTTGAAAGGTGCATGGGTTTGCATCAATTCGCGCGTCAATTTGAGCAAATACTCTAAATCTCTCGCACGCTGTTCGGTTTGGCGATGGAGTCGTTCAAACTCCTCACGATTCTTGAGCGCGCGTGCGGCGTATTGCAAATAGGTCAACAATTCACGCACTTGACCTTGCCGACGCTGAAAGTTGCGACGCGTCAACAAATTCTCGACGACCACCAAGCCCAAGTTCTCTCCGTTAGCACGCAGAGGAATGAACAATGTACGATGCTGGTCGTCCGACGCCGCCCAATAATATTCGGCAGAGGTAGCAAATGCTTTGATCTCGGGACGGTGGCGCGCCTTGATAGGCACGCGTATAGACGCCGAATCCGAGGAATGAATCAGGACGAGATTTTGCCGCTGGCGATCATAGTCGTACAGATGAAAAGTTTGTTGCGGATAAGTTGTATGCAAGCCCTTTACCAATTGTTGCCAAGCCGCATCCTTGGTAGCCGTTGTATACATTGCACTGATAAAAGAAAGCATCACTTGTGAACGTTCTTCGATTTCATCCACCGCGCGCGCATTGCCGCGCAAAAAAGTCATTGCGCGTTCGTAATCACCTGCGGCAAGAAACAGTCGCCCGACGCGTTCCGGCGTCAAGACACGCTCGAGAATGCGATAATGCAAATCACTCTTGATCTGATAGCGACTATCTCGACGCATCACAAATCCAGAAATCAGTAGTGGGTCGGGTTCGCGGCTCAAATCGAGAGGAAGTTGACTCGCAGGGAGTTCGCTATGCTTCATCAAAAGAAGCAATGCGTTGAGCAATTGTGGGTCACTTTCCAATTCATGAATGCTATCTATCAAAGCCGACTGTGTACACCGCCGAAGCAAATTTTCGATGGCTCTTTTGACAACCGGAACGGTGACGTGATGATCGTGGTGCGGATCAAACCAGCGACTAATTTCCCAACAAATCTCATTGAGTATCCAGCGATCGCCAGCGGTTTGTTCGTATAAATAATTCAACGCACGTAGCGTCGGCGATGGACAATCTAGCGCGCTCAACTGCTGACGTACCCACTGTGCTGTATCGTCGGGGGAAAGATCAAACAAGAGGACAGAATCGCTGATGTTGAAAAAAGGTGAGGTAGGACCCAATGCCGCCCACGCCAAGTTGTGCGAAGCACACACCACTGCCAAGAATCGCCTTTCGCGACTGTCTTGAAAAGCCCCACGTAGCACGCGCAACAGTTCACCGATATAATCGGGCGGAACGACTTCGAGTTCGAGATCATCTACAAAAAGCACAACGTGGTTACGCCAGAGCGTCGGCAAAGATGCCAGAAATCTTTGCAAATCAGCGGCGCTATGTATCGCATAGCGCGGTAAAGATTGCCGATAGTGTCTGCGGGCTTGTAGCATCATCAAATCGCACAGGGAAACGTAAAACGCTTTTTCGGTATCTGTGCGCGCGTCCCGCAAACTGACGTACAGCGCCACATAGCCCAACTGTTCATCCACGCGCTTGCAGGCGCGCCGCATTATTACACTCTTGCGATGATAACGCGGACCGATAAAGCGACAACATTTCCCACGTCGTAGTGTTTGCACGATGGCTTCAATCTCACGCGTGCTGACTACCCAAGTATCGCGCATCACTACCTCCGTGTTTCTCCATCCTGCGCCATATACTCTTGACGCGCCTTCTTGAACCCAAACTCGACCGAATAATTTTCCTGCAACATTCTCACAAAAAGTGGCAAACGAAAACTATATGCCTTGCCTTGGCGTCGCAAGATGTTCGCGGTGTCTAGATTCCGACACGCTTCATCCAGACGATTGAACGTCACCACCAAGCCGCGTCGCTTGAGTTCTGCATCGAGGTCTTCGATTGTAAAGACTTCGCGTTCGTGCTTGTCCTGTACTCCCACCATTGCAAAGACAATCGCGCGCTCTAACGGCACCGAGTTATCCATAAACGTCGTCAAGACTATATCGCGAAACGCTGTATTGTCATAGACCGATTGAAAATCGTTGATAGAAATCACATTGCCTTCGGAGCGATCCAACTGTTCCAACAAGGTTTGGCAATAGAACTGCACGAACAAGGGTTGCCCAGCGGTCTCACGAAAGATACGCGAGACGATCTCTTCGCGTCCATCGAGTTTGACACGCAAGGCATCAAACGGCTGGGTGATCATCTCGGCAACATCTTTGCGTTCCAAGGCTTCAAGGTAGAGTGGCTCTCCAAAATTATAAAAAGGATGCTCGCGATTGTACATTGCTCGCCGCATTTCACGAAAGCCCGCCATAATGAAACGCGCGCGCTTGTTCTGCGATGCCTGACGCAACACCGTGCAAAAATCCAAATTGTGTTGGGTGTACTCTAGCAAACGATCGAATTCATCCAGCAAAAAAGTGATTTGTCCTCTCTGCTCGCTTGCCAAATAGTCGAACATCTTGGTCGCATTCCGAAAGGACTGGGCTTTGCGTTCGAGAAACAGTTTCAGAGGGGCTTGGAACTTGGCAGCCACTTCGCGGTAGAAATCGTCGGGGGTCTGCAACGTACTGCACTCGATATACACGTGCCGCCGTGACCCTTCGGTCGGTGGGTCTTCCTCATCGAGCAGACGTTCGACCTCACGCAAGAGCGAGGTCTTGCCGATACGTCGAATGCCAAAGATCATAAAATTACTTGGACGACTACGAATTTTCTTCAAGTCACTCGAGCGTCCAAAAAAGCGGCTACCCGTCACCCAACGACTCGTTTCGTAGGGAGAGAGTTGGGCACGCGGAATTTGCTCCAAGAACAAGTCTAGCATCAAACGCGTCGGTGAAGATGCATCAAAAATTTCTTTTTGTTGCTTGGCGTCCCAAATCACAAACTGGGTCGTAAAGAGACGACTCAACTGCTGACGGAGTTCATCGGCAGTTCCATCCACCAATACCAAGACCGTTGTGTGCTCCCAGCCCTGTTGCCGTACCACATCACGAATCGCATAGGCGAGATCAACAGCAGGCAAATTCAAATGTTCGTGCGAGTGTACCCAAATACACGGCGTACGATCGCTGAGACTCAGTTTCCAAGCACTGAGGTCCACAGTAAACGTATCCAAACGTCTTACAGTTTGTGGACCTCTAATGCGATGTCGCAGACGTTCGAGCGCGCGCAAGGCATACGGTAGAGTAGTGCTCATACTCTCTCCTCATCAAGACTCGCCAAGCCATACAACTTGAGCAGATGCACCAGTTGTAACAAGGTGTGTTGATCCGCAATACGCGCGAGTCGTGCCAAATCCTCCAGAGAGACGCTCTCGCGTTCGCGCAGGGTTCGCCAGACTTGTGCGGCAAGGCGCGTGCTCTCTTCGTTACCAACGGGCACTGCACACACGCGTCCCGAACTAGTGTCCCATAAACGCTGCAAGCGTCCTTCGGCGTCAATGCGTCCATCCACAGCCGTCGGCATCACGCGTGTTTGTCCATTCCAAGCGGCGGGTACGGTCAAGGTGCGATAGTCCTCGCGCCAATCGTCTTGTTTCAACACAATCTTGCCATCAGCGAGAATCGGCTTGCTATCCACTAGCACGGTGGGACGCAAACACACCATATCGCAATGCACTTGGGATGTCAGTGTTCCGCCCATATCGCGATTACTACCCAACGCAATGTGTACGGAACCATAGCGTTTCTCGTCCAAAAGCGGAGTGCCCGTCAATCTCCGCACGCGTTCGTTGACGCCAAACCCAATCTCGGCAAGACAGTTCCAATTGGCATCACCTTGTGTGCGCGCGTACCCGAGTTGTGCTTCGAGCAAATGTCGCGCGGCGGCACTGCGCGGTGGGAACACCTGAACCATTCGCCCTGCTTCAAAGCGCAAAACGAGTTCTTCGTTGGGAGTGAGTACACGTCCGGGCAACGCGCCGTTGATGACAATCTCGCCTTCGGCAGTACCTTCGATAGGCGCAACATACGTCTCACCCGAAGGGACATTCCCCCACGCGCCATCGTGAATGATGCCATCGCTGATGATGGGCAAGCGTCGCCAAGGCGAGAGTGCGGCAGACAAGATGTGTGCGCGTCCACGCCGATCGAACGACTCGATTTTGATGACGCGACTTTTGACCAGAGCAAGT
This sequence comes from Anaerolineae bacterium, assembly GCA_026417715.1. GTDB lineage: Bacteria > Chloroflexota > Anaerolineae > UBA4142 > UBA4142 > VGOB01. Next base: position 8,313 of record JAOACU010000008.1, read on the forward strand.
GCTAGGTCTGTGCAACGACGCGTGAGCAAATCGTAATCGGTATCCGCCATCAACAGAGTACGCCAGTTGATACCGGGCATATGCGCCACGCGCCGACCGCGCCCCCACGCAGCGTGACGAATCTGAGCGCGAAACGCCAAACATTCGGGATCACCACTCACACACAAAATCGTCGCGACCACTTCGCGCAATGCGGCGCGCACCGATTCTCCCAACGACTCGTGGGCAAGGCGTTTTTGAAGTGCCAGCGGAAAATAGGATAAATGCGGACGACAGCCATAGGCACTGGCAGTTTCCGCTAACAATTCGGCAATCTTCAACGTTGTCTCGTCACTCACAATCGCCAATTCACTTTCGGGTGAGAGGGCAAGACAATGCGTGATAATTGCATTCGCGGCTTGAAGGGCACGTTGTTTATTCGGCATAGGTTTTCCTGTTCATTCGATCAAGCGACTCTTGGGGCGCGGAAGGGTAGAACCTTGTTCCAAACGCGGTGGCTCGTGATCAATCGTTGGCGGTTGCAAACTGGTGGGATGTTCTGCCACATACGCCTGCAACAACTCGGAAAAAGTAACCAACGATTCTCCTGGACCGCGTTTGGCTAGACTTTCGATCACTTCGGTCACCAACGCGCGGCGCATCGCTTCGGGATGAAAAGCGGTAGTGGCGAGAATATTCTCGCGTCGCTGGGCAATCTGGGTGTAACGTTCGCGCAAATCTGCTGGTATCTCGACTCCCAAAATGCGCGGTTTTCCTGCCGGCATAATTCCTAACGGTTGCATCTCCTTTTGCACTTGTTGATCAATCTCTTCTTCCACTTGCGCTCTTACTTCGGCGCGATTCAACTCGGTGGCTGTGTATTGATTGATAACCCTCTGCGCTACCCAATAGTAGTATGTCTCGGCGATACTTGGATAAATCTCTGGTGACAATTTCACCAAAAAGCGCGCGGTCGCTGGTGCGGCTTCGGGGTCGTAGCGAATCAACGTATAAAGTCGCAGATTCACCAATAAATTGTCTTGTGTAACCAAGCCCTTGAGTTCAAACTCTTTGGGACGACTACCCGTGTAGATGCGCGGTCCCAATGTCTCAGTCGCACCACTGTACCGAATCAAACCCCAGCGATTCGGTTTACGCACTCCAGCGTAACGCGTCCAACGATAGATCACCTGAACGTGATCTTCGGGTATCCACATCAAGCCCAAAGGTTTGCCCAAGAACAAAATCAAACGCAAAAGCCAAGGATGCTGAACAGGTTGTGCATTCATTGTCATTCCTCGCTGATGTAGGACAAGTTTGAAACTTGTCCTACCTTGAGTTACCTCATTCGCTCATTCGGTAACCATCGCTGGTAGATTGAATCAAAACACTGGCGGGTCCCAATTTGGCTTTGATTTGTTGGATATACTGTTCCAGTCGGCGCAGCGGATGACCATGCACATTCACCGTCGGTTCGCGATGTTCTGCCAAGCGCATAACTTCAATCAGGTCACTATACGGACACACCTGGGGACGCCGCACAAACAAGTGGCGCAAAATTTCATATTCGACTCGCGTCAGAGTGGTGATCAATTGTCCATAAACACGAACGTGCGCGTTCGGCTCGATAAACTCGATAGGTGGTTCACGCCCAGCCATCAAGCCGATCAAACCGCCCACAAAACGTTCCAGCAACGGTGACGTGAATTCCGCATACGTTCCAAAACGCAGGCGCATCAATCCGCGCCGTTCAAGATGTTGCAAATCGTCAGCCGAGATATTCTTGCGTCTCAAGACATCTTGCAAGCGATTCTGTTCCTCGGGTTCAAGACTATTCCAAATTTTCTGACACACCTTTTGAATATCATCGAACTGTAGCATCCGCTCGATCACATCAGCGGCAGTCACATCCACACCGCGCTGGGCTACAAAAAAGATTGCGCGCAACAAGCCAGGGTGTCCTCCGCTCAACGCGTACATTCGTTGGGCTTGCGTCGCGGAAATCGTCAAAGGCGGCTCGTGGCGCGCGGCAAGACGTTGGATCATCGCCAGAGCATCGTCTTCCGAGTATGGCGGCAAGGCAATCGTGTGCCCTGCCGCTGAAAACAGTTCAAAGAACTTGGTGTACTCGGGCGTGTTCAGACGCAGAGAAGCCAATTGATGTTGGCTGGTGGTAACATACACCAGCACAACTTTGTGATCGTCTCTGAACGCGCGCAAATCGCTAAAGAGATACGCAGGGGCTTGGCGAAACAAATCGTCGCAATCATCGAGAATCATTACCAAGTGCTTGATGTCTGACTGAACGACTTGATCGAACGCGCGCGATAAATATCGCTTGGCTAACAAATCGGGGCGCGTCTCGGCTTCTTTCACCAGCGCACTGATAGTGGGCAACACGGCGGCAAGCGTACCGCCGGTTTTGGCAATCGCATCACATAGCCGATCCAAAATGGCTAGATACAGATGCTCGGGTGGTCTAAGCGCGCATTCGTGACAATTGACGTACACAACAAGGGTCTGGTGCGCGTGAGGACCAAAATATCGCTCTCGCACTTCTGGACGAATCAAAAAACGCGCCAAATTCGATTTGCCTGTGCCACCTACGCCGACAATCGAACAGGACTCGCCCATTCGCAGCCAAGACACCAGCGGTTCGAGTACTTCGGTGCGATAGGTGATTGGCATAGCCGTATCAGGCATCGTCTCCTCCCTCTCTCGTTCTAGTCCACCCGCCGCCAAATCCCTACGACGCGTCCAATCATTTTGACTTCATCTGCTATACACACGTCAACTTCTATGCCACGCCTGGCGTACTCACGAACAATGCGTTCACGCTCGCTCTGTTCAACGACGATAATTGGTTTGTGTCCCCGACTCATAGACTGCAAAAACAAATGACCTTCTCTCTGGGAACACTTTTTGAGTGTGGCTTGGTCATCTTCACCTTGACGCATAATCTGTGCGGCAATGATCGTGTTATCGTCTGGGCTACCTTGCGGTCGAATCAATACCCAATCGCCATCGAAGATACCGGCATCACGCATACTATCACCTTTGATTTGTAACCCGAACGTCGCACCACGCGCGTGCTCTTCGTCCAAGGAAAATTCCCCCAGCAAATTATCTGGATCTATCTGAGTAAAGGGCGTACCATCACCGGTAGGCAATGGCATACCAGCGGCAATTTTAGCGAGAATCGGAATACGGCGAAAAGATGTAGTGTTGGAGCGAGACGCGGCACGTGGCGGTGCACTGGCATTTCTGTTTTGGGAATGTTGTCCTTGACGAATGGCTTGGCAGGCTTGGGCAATTTCATTTTCTAATATCTGACGCAATTCTTTAGCCCGCGCGTCGCGTTCATCAATCGAATCTAATGCCTTCTGATACGCTTGAAGGGCTTTACCCCACTCTTGCCTGATAAACTCAACTTTGCCACACGCCCAATACGCTAGACACGTACCTACAGCGGAGGAATTACTCGACACACCAACGTGAAGACTGTGAGCAAAATTGTATGCGCTTTTCTGAAAATACTCTGTGGCAGAATCTAGTTCGGCTCTTCCCAACAGAAACACGCCGTAATGGAACTCGATAGCGGCTTTAGAGAAAGTCGGATCGCGTCCACGCACATTCTGTCCGCGTGCATCTTTCTGACAGATGTCAAATCCTATTTCGCAATACTGTTCTGCGGCTCCCCAATCTTTGGACTGCTGTGCACAGTTAACCGCTTCGACCAGTACGCTATACACCGCTTGCCCGATCCGCTTGTGTTCCTCATCGCGCGTACCGATAAACTGTTTCCAGCGTTCGATGATTTCATTGGCTAAGGTTGAATGTGGATTAGGCATAACTAAACCTCACCTCCCCTCACCAGATTTGTGACGGTTTTCACTCGACTCTGGCAACGTTCTATCCGATGTCATTCGTCTCAAGGCGCGTCGCGTTGCTAACTCAGAACGTCCAATCGTCAGCAAGCCCGCCAAGACGCGCATCGTCGTTTCATCGAATCCACTCACGCGCATCGTCCCGAGTAAACGCAAGAACGCTTCGGTGCGCGCGGCACTGCGCGCATCCTCAATGCTGCGCGCACGTTCGGCTTCCACCAAAATCTCGCGCTGCAACCGATCCAGTTCGATTTCCATACGACGCCGCAGTTCTTGCAACTCGACCTGCTCAAGCCGCGCGGCATCAATGTCCACCATTCGTCGTTCGCGCTCCAATTGGGCTTGGATACGCGCGCGCTCTTCGCGCTCGACGCGCGCCGCTTCGCCTTCGCTAATTGTGAGCAGGCGTTCACGTTCGATTGCCGCTTCTTTCTCTTTGATGTGCTCATCCTTGACAACCGCCCAACGTTGCCACAGTTTTTGTTCGGTCTCTTTGGGCATTTCGATCTTGTTGATGGCGGCGGCAATCACTTTGAAGCCCAAAAGTGGATCAGTGATCTGGTTTGCCTCGCTAACGAGTTCGTCACGAATTTTCAAGCGCGTCTGTTCGAAATTATCGAAGAATTCATGCAAGGTGTGACGCGCAACCACTTGACGTAACGCCGATTCGGAAATCGGTTTGACGGCACTCACAGCATCTTTGGCATCTTCGCTACCCTTAGGACTCCACACCTTGTCGAGGATCAACTCATCATCGAACGGATAACGCGCGTCACTGTCACGATTTCGTCGCCCCGCGTCCAACTTGCAGAACACTAGACCTTCGATGATTTCCAACAAACCACCATCTTGGGTAACCAGATAACGCACTTCCAAAGATACTGCCTGAGCCGCCAAGGGCACAATCATATGCGGACGTTCAAACGGTAACAATTTGTTCAAACCACGTCCAACCACGCGCGAGATTTTGCCACTCTTGTACAAGACAACGGCGTAACCTTCCTCCACGATCAATATCCCAGGTCCACCGAACTTGGCGAGTTTACCAGCGGCAGGATGATGCATCTTGACCTTGCCTTGACTCACCACCCACGTGGCTTTGTTGATTCCGATTTCCGCGTCAACGATGTGACGCACCACATCAGGGTCAGGCGGCTTGGTGGGATCATCGTAATCTGCTAGCAACGCGCGCGCAGCAGGTTCGGCACGCCAAAACAACACGTCCCAATGTGAGGACTTGGCAGAGAAGAAACCCATGAACGTGCTAAAGATCGAAAAGACATAAATCATCGTTCCTGCAATGACGGGTTTTTCCAACGAAGCAGGCAATAGACCAAGAGGAGGAGTCACATACACTAGTCCGACACTGACTCCTCCCAACACTACAGTCAGCAACATACCTGTCCGAAACCACGTCATTAACAATCCACTCAACCAATCATAGAATCGTTGTTGTTGCGTTCGGAGCCAGGAAGCAAACGGTAGATTCTTGTTTACGTCGGGAATATTCTTGACATACCATGCGGCAAAAGGAAGCAAAAGCCATAGCCACAATCCTAACGCCATAGCCACTATAAGAATTCCCAGCACAAAGATAAGGCGTTCGCGACGCGACATAGAGTCACCTAACTCACGTTACACAGATGCCAGAAAATTCGGCGTGACAAGTTCGCAAACTTGTCCTACCTCTGCATCAGTCACCCAACAAAAACACCTGTCGCCCGCGCGCCAACTGGACGCGTCAAACGACAGGTGCTCTGACGTACTCACCAGTGAAGCCCGAACTCGAATGTCCACCACGAGCCCGTGCTAATCATCTGTGATCTCCAAAGGTGGTTATCTCACAACAACTGTTCCGTACCTCGCCAGACCAATTCCATTTTTAGTATAACACGCTGTTTGCAAAATTGCAAAAAATTGCCGCGCGGTCTACCCGCGCGGCAATTCCATCACACCAACCGTTCGCGTATCTTGGCACTGGCAAAATCCATCAGCGCAACGACGAGTACAATCATTGCGACGACAGTGCCGGCTTTGTGATATTGCAACATACTGAAATACGTGTTCAAGAGCAAACCCACACCACCGCCACCGGCAAAACCGACAATCGTCGCGATGCGAACATTGATGTCCCACTGGTAAATCAAGTATGAAATGAACGGCGGGATGATCTGCGGTAGAATCGCATACACGATTTGTTGCACGCGCGTTGCCCCCGTCGCCGCAATTGCTTCCAGTGGACCAGGATCAATGTTCTCGATTGCCTCCGAGAAGAGTTTGCCGATGAGAGCAAATGTAGTGATTGCCAACGCGAGCATACCCGCAAAGGGACCAATGCCTACCCAGAACACAAAGATTGCCACATACAACAACGCTTCGATCGAGCGCAAGATGTTGAACATACTGCGTGCCAAGTAGTACACGACGAGCGAGAATGGATTACCCCCCATCAAATTGCGCGCGGCAAGAAAACTAAAGGGCACTGCCACCAACCCACCGAGCGTCGTTGCCATCAATGCTTGAAAGACCGTAATGAGCATTTGCTTCCACACCGTGTCGAGTACATCGGGATTGAGATCAATTTCCACAAAGTCACGCAGCACTTTGACAAAAGTGGGGGCTGGTTCAAACAACTTGCGCAAATCTATCTGTGCCAAGTGCCAGCAAAAAGCGAACAACGCCAAACCCAACGCTAGATACGCCAGCGCGCGCAGTGACGTATAAAACGGCTTGGGGGCTTGCAGCGATACCTTTTCTTCTCCTGCCAAAATCCGCGCGCGCCACTTGGCACTGATGTAATCTACCAAGATGATGACGACTGCCACTGCCCACAACGCCGCCGCGTACTGCTCGTACGCGCCTTTGCGAATCGTCTCCACCACATAAAAGCCGATGCCGCCACCTGCAACAAAACCAACGACGGTTGCCATACGCATATTGATATCCCAACGCAACAGCGTGTAGGCAAGAAACGGCGGAACGATTTGCGGAATCACGGCGTAGCGAATCACCTGTAACAAATTCGCGCCCGTGGCTGTAATCGCTTCGATGGGACCGGGATCAATGTGTTCGACTTCTTCCGAATACAACTTGCCGAGTGCGGCAATCGAGTGAATCGTCAAGGCAAGCGTACCCGCAAACGATCCCAAGCCAATCCACACGACGATGAGGATGCCCCAAATCAGTGTATCCACTGAACGGACGACGTTCAAAAAAGTCCGCATCACATAGTAGATGACGATGCCTCCAGGCACGCGCGCCATAATGTTATGCGCCGCCAAGAAACTCAGTGGCACTGCAAAGATGATAGCAAAAAGAGTCGCCATCAAACCAATCGCAATCGTCTCGAACAGTTTGCCAAAGATCGGCGTGGGGACTCGCTCGCCTTTTTGCGCCCAACCCAAGTGCACCATCCAATCTGGCGCTGGGCGCGGCACCAACTTACCAATGAGATCACCAAAATTTTCGCTGGGTTGCCATACACCACTCTCATCGGTGAACAAATCAGGATACACGAGCGCGTGGAAAACTACTTGGACGTCTTTAAAGCGCGTCACCAACCGATCTACGTTGATATCCGTCACCTGCCAGCCAATCAGGTAGATGACGAGAATCGGTAATAGCCAACCCCAACGCGTGAAGGGTGTCTGCTTGCGCGCCAAGCGGTACGCGTCAACAACGTTCCACAGCCAAAAGAGCACGAGCAACGCCCACAACCATAACGCCAGCGCGCCCATCTTGAAATTCGATAGTGCCCAATGGATCAAATACGCCAACACAAGCACGATTGACAAGATGCCTACACCACGCGCGCGCTGACGTAGATAGAATTGACCCGCACCGGGGATGAAAAGTGAGAGCACGCTTGCCACGAACGCGTTCTGAGGACGAGTGGGGAGTAGGTTCATAGTGCCTTTGGATTTGATTTCAAATCTCAGATTTACGACGCTGTGGTACCAATCATAAATCTGAAATCTGCAATCTAAAATCAGAGGATGGTTACTTTTTCCGCTTCCTGACCAAAAATCAACTTGAACTTTTCGTCGTCAATCTCTTGAGGCAAACCCTGAAAGACCAGTCGCCCTTCCTTCAGCCCAATCGCACGTGTGGCGTAACGATGCACCAAATCGAGAAAGTGCAAACTGCATAGCACCGTGATTCCGTCTTCCTTGTTCATTTGCTCCAAATACTTGAGAATCGAATGCGAGAGCACAGGATCGAGCGAGGCAACTGGCTCATCGGCGAGAATCAACTTGGGTTCTTGCATCAACGCACGCGCAATGCCGACGCGTTGTTGCTGTCCACCCGAAAGTGAATCGGCGCGCACATATGCTTTTTCACGCAAACCCAAGCGTTCCAGGTTCTTGAGCGCGCGTTCGTGGTCAGCAGGGGAAAAATAGTTGAAGAGACTTTGGTACGGCGAAACATAGCCCAAACGTCCCGAAAGCACATTCGTCATTACGGAGGAACGCTTGACTAGATTGAACTGCTGAAAGATCATTCCGATTTGACGGCGCACCTTGCGCATTTCGGATTGAGACAGCGCGGTGAGGTCAACACCGTTCCAAATCACGCGTCCCGAAGTTGGTTCGATCAAACGATTGATACACCGCATCAATGTTGATTTGCCCGAACCGCTCAAACCAATCACCGCGAGGAATTCACCGTCTTGTACCTCGAAACTCACATCGCGCAAGGCAACCGTACCGTTGGGGTAAACTTTGGTGAGGTTCTCAACTTTGAGCATAGGGGAATCATCCAAATAGACCTGTCAGGTCTCCCAAGACCTGACAGGTCATAAAAAAGTTTTTACTTGACCAGCGTTGCCACGTCCACACCCGCTTTCTTCAACAGATCGCGGAATTCATCATAGAAGGTTACGGGTACTTTGATCAAGTTATCGTAGGTGTAGGCACGGCGCACGGCTGCGCGACCGCCGGGATCAGCCATCATCGAGAGCAAGCCCTCAACGGTGGCTTCGCGCAGTTTGGGATCAAAGTCTTTGATGAACTGCAAACCATCGTTCGGAATGCGGATGCTGAGGAAGAACGGCACTACCTTGTCCATCACATCGGGATAGGCACGTTGCACAGCGGCATCGGTGCGCGCATCCACAAACGTCGCGCCCGCATCACAATCGCCCTTGTACACAGCGATAACCACATTGGGATGCGAACCCGCAAACGTGACCGCCTTCAAATCCTTTTCAGGATTGATGCCATTCGCCCTCAGGTTGATACTTGGAATGATCCAACCCGAAGTGGAAGCGGCATCCACACCACAGAAGGTCTTACCTTTGAGGTCAGCAATGGTCTTGATGCCCGTATCTTTGCGCGTGATGAATTGCCCTTTGTAAAAGGTGGTTTGTTGACCTGCCAGTGCCTTGTCGGGATCATTGTCACCACCACTGACATAGGCGCGCGTCGAAGCCAACGCCGGTTCGATGCCGTACTTTTCGCGCGCCAGGATGGCGGCAAATGTGGCGAGGAAGCCAGCATGCGCCTTGCCCGCACCCATCGCTTCGATGGAAACAGCATACGAGGTACCGACTTCGATCTTGTAGGTCAAGCCGGTGATCTTGCTCAAGCACTCGGCGGTTTCGTTGCCGGCGCGTGTGATCGTTGGCACATCACCTGAGGGGACGAACGTGATCACAATCGGTTTTTCCGGCGAGCCGAGTTCGCCCGCTTTGACGACAGGCATATTCGGCAGTTTCTCGCACTTGGGCGGTGGTGGCGTAGGCGTTGCCGTGCGTGTCGGTGTCGGCGCTCCGGGCGCCAGCGTTGCCGTAGGTGGTGCTGGGGTCGCTGTAGGTGGCACAGCGGTTGCAGTGGGTGGCACTGCAGTTGCTGTTGGTGGAACCGGTGTGGCTGTCGGTGCTGGCGGTTTAGTGGGTTCTGGGGGTTTCGGCGTAGCCGTTGGCGGCACTGGTGTCGGTGTCGGAGCACACGCCGCAATCAGTGTCAAGACAACAATCATCGTGACAACGAGCAAGAGGTACTTTTTCATTTCTTCTTCTCCTCAAAAATTCAATCGGGATGTTGGCACAAGATTCATCAGCGCACTGTTCCCTCGCATCACCTCCTTCGCCAATTATTTTGTGCCCCGCTGCATACTGGCGTAATAATACTCTACTTTCGACGTTTAGGCAAATTGTACAGCAGTCAGCCGTCAGCCATCAGCCCATCCCCAACCCTTCGACTACGCTCAGGGCAAGTCTCTAATCTCTACCAATAACACCAACGCGCCCACAATCAACAACGCCATCATTCCCAAAATCCGTACGCTCGCCAACGGCGCGCTGATAAACGCCAGCGCGTTGAGGGGAACAAACAGCCAGAACAAAATCGCCGCCGCGCGATTCAACGCGCGCGCGTTCCAAATGCCGATGCCGAAGAGCGCGACTGCGCTGTTCGCGCACAAAAATTTCATTTGCGTAACGATGTTTAGCACCACCAACGCTTCGACACCCAATCGCGTCATATCGGGTAGTGTGTACGCAATCAAGCCAAGAGTGATGCTATTCTCCAGCCAATCGAGCGCGCCGGTTGCCAACGCGAACCCCAAACCGATCCACGCGAATATCGCCGCGCGGCGTCGCGCGTACACCGCTAGCGCGATGAACGCAATCACATACGCCAGCGCGAAGAGATCGTCCACCACCATCACCATCCGCAATTTGCCCTGACTGGTGACGAACAGTTCCGCAACGCGCGTCGGTGACAGCGAATTCAAGTTTTCCAAATCAGGTCCGATTTGCAACCCGATGAGAATCATCACGACGAGCAGAATCGTCGCGAGCGCGCCCGCGATTGCGCCAACACGCAGAATGAACTTTTCGTTTGACATCATTGCCTCCTTGACACAACCGCCGACCACAGACCACCGACCGTCGCCGAATCATTGAACCGATTATACCACAACTCGCCTCTCGCAATTCGCAACCCGCCCCTCGCCCCTCGCCACTCGCAACTCGCCCCTCGCCGCATTGCCCATTTTCCCTCTTTGTGCTAGAATACTTTGCCGAATCAAAAATCTCCAATCCCCAATCTCTAATCTCTAATCTCCAATCTCTAAATGCAAGATAAACTCATCATTCGCGGCGCACGCGAACACAATCTCAAAAATATCAATCTTGAAATTCCGCGCGATAAACTCGTCGTCATTACCGGTATTTCGGGTTCGGGCAAGTCGTCACTGGCGTTCGATACGATTTACGCGGAAGGGCAACGTCGTTACGTCGAATCGCTGAGCGCGTACGCGCGCCAATTTCTCGGGCAGATGGAAAAGCCCGATGTGGATCAAATCGAGGGACTATCGCCAGCGATTTCGATTAATCAGAAAGGCGTCAGCCATAACCCGCGCTCGCCCGTCGGCACGGTGACGGAAATCTACGATCACTTGCGCTTGCTCTTTGCGCGCGTCGGACAGCCGCACTGTCCCAAGTGTGGTCGCCCGATTCAACGCCAAAGTGTCGAGCAAATCGTGGACGCGATCCAAGCGTTGCCCGAAGGATCGCGCATTATGATTCTCGCACCACTCGTCAAGGATCGTAAGGGCGAGCACCGCAAGGTGTTCGAGGATGTGCGCAAAGCAGGTTTTGTGCGCGTGCGCGTCAACGGCACGGTGTACGATGTCAACGAAGACATCAAACTCGATCGTTACAAGCAACACACCATCGAAGCCGTTGTGGATCGTCTCATCATCAAACACGACAACGGTGACCGCAATCGCATTGCCGATTCTGTCGAAACCGCGCTCAAACTCGGTGGCGGTGTCATTCTTGTCTCACTCCAAACAGCAGACAGCGGTCAGCGGTCAGCGGTCAGCGGTCAATCCGAAGACCTCATCTTCTCGGAACATTTTGCCTGTCCTGTTGACAACATCTCACTGGGCGAAATCGAACCGCGCACATTCTCGTTCAACACACCACACGGCGCGTGTCCCGCGTGTATGGGTTTGGGTACGCAGATGGAACTCGATCCCGACCGCATCATTCCCGACAAAGACCTTTCACTTGCCGATGGCGCGATTCGCGCGAACGGAGTTGACAGCGGCAACGGCGAAAGTTACTTTGGCAAACTCATCGAAGCGGTCGCGCGCAAATACGGCTTTTCGATGGATGTGCCTGTGCGCGAACTGACGCACGAACAACTCGATAAAATTTTGTACGGCACCGGCGATGAACTGATTCGTGTACGTTATCAAAATCAATTCGGGCAATGGCGCGAGTACGAAACGACGTTCGAGGGTGTGATTCCCAATCAACTCCGCCGCTACAAAGAAACCGATTCGGATTACATTCGCCAAGAAATCGAATCGTATATGACCTCGCGCCCGTGCCCCGTGTGCAAAGGACAACGCCTCAAGCCCGAAGCGCTCGCGGTGACCGTCGCAGGCAAAAACATTGTGCAGGTGACCGCGATGTCGGTCACGCAGGCGCTCGCGTGGGTGAATGATTTGCCAAATCATCTCACCGAAAAACAAAAAACGATTGCGCATCAAATTCTCAAAGAGTTGCGCGCGCGTCTTGGTTTTCTGGTCAACGTCGGACTCGATTACCTGACGCTCGATCGTAGCGCGGCGACGCTGAGTGGTGGCGAAGCACAACGCATTCGCCTTGCCACGCAAATCGGTTCGCAATTGATGGGCGTGCTCTACATCCTCGATGAGCCGAGCATCGGTTTGCATCCGCGCGATAACAAACGCTTGATTGACACACTGTTGCGTTTGCGTGATTTAGGCAACACCGTCCTCGTCGTCGAACACGACGAAGAGACGATGCGCGCCGCCGATTTCATCGTGGACTTGGGACCAGGCGCGGGCGAACACGGTGGACGCGTCGTTTGCGCGGGTACGCTCGATGATATGCTACGTTGTCCCGATTCGATCACAGGCGCGTACTTGAGCGGCGCGCGGCGCGTCACCGTGCCTACGCAACGACGTGTGGGAAATGGCAAGTCGCTCATCATCAAAGGCGCGGAGGAAAACAACCTTAAGAAAATTGATGTGACGATTCCGCTCGGTAAATTCGTGTGTGTCACAGGTGTTAGCGGTTCGGGCAAGTCGTCACTCATCGTGGACATTTTGTATCGTCGCCTTGCGCAAATGTTTTACAATGCCAAAGACCGCCCTGGCAAACACGAGGTGATTGTCGGCGCGGAGCATTTGGACAAGGTCATCAACATTGATCAATCGCCGATTGGTCGTACACCGCGCTCGAATCCCGCGACCTACACCAACGTCTTTACCGATATTCGCGATCTCTTTGCCGAGACACCCGAAGCCAAGATGCGCGGCTACAAAGCCGGACGATTCTCGTTCAACGTCAGAGGCGGTCGTTGCGAAGCGTGTCAAGGCGATGGTATTATCAAAATCGAAATGCAATTCCTGCCCGATGTGTATGTGCCGTGCGAAGTGTGTCATGGCAAACGTTACAATCGCGAGGCGCTGGAAATTTTCTACAAGGGCAAAAACATTTCCGATGTGTTGGATATGACGGTGGCTGAAGCGCTCGCGTTTTTTGAAAACATTCCCGCCATCCGAAAGAAACTCGAAACGTTGCGCGATGTGGGGCTGGGATACATTCGCCTGGGTCAACCCGCCACCACGTTGAGCGGTGGCGAAGCACAACGCGTCAAACTTGCCAAAGAACTGGCGCGTCGCGCGACGGGACGCACACTCTACATCCTCGATGAGCCAACGGTGGGCTTGCACATTGCGGACGTGGAAAAACTTTTGAATGTGCTGAATCGTTTGACCGATGCAGGCAACACGGTTATCGTCATCGAACACAATCTCGATGTGATCAAGACAGCGGACTGGATCATTGATTTGGGTCCCGAAGGTGGCGATGGCGGCGGGCGCGTGATTGCGGAAGGCACACCCGAAGAGGTCGCCCAGATGCCACATTCGTACACGGGGCAGTTTTTGTGTAAGGTGTTGAGATGATCAAAGACGAAAGACGAAGGACGAAGGAGGTAGCGGTGAAAGAAATTACGGTGACACAGGCGCGTCCTAAACTTTCAGAGTTGATTCGCCAAGCCGCGCGCGGCAAACGATACATCATTGCCAAGAAAGGCAAAGGCACGACAGAAAAAGCCGTACTGGTTGGACTTGAGGAATTTGAAGGGCTTCAGCGACAAGTGCGATTTCGCCAACTAGTTCAAGAAACGCGTACTCAGATGCGCCAATCACTAGACATCACCGAGTCGCTTGATGATGAAGCCGCAATGGAAGCGGCAGACCGACTCATCCAAGAACTGCGGAGAGAACGCCGTGCGCGTCGTGCTTGATACAAACTTTTGGGTGTCGGCGTTGGTGTAATGAGAGACGACTGCCTGCGTCCTTCGTCTTTCGTCCTCCGTCCACGAGGTTTTCGCTTGTCCAGAGCCAATGCTATCCTTGCATCGTTTGCC
>JAOACU010000091.1 GCA_026417715.1 Anaerolineae bacterium
GCACGAGACTCGATGGGCAACCCGTTGTGCAAAACAAGCCCGCGCTGTGTTTGGCGAGAAGTTCGCGATCAATGCGCGGATAGTAGTAAAATCCCTCCAGTTGCGCCGCCGACGCGAGTTTCAACAAATTTTGATAGCCCGTGTTGTTCTCGGCAAGCAAGAGGATGTGATACGCATTGCGATCTTCTTGCGGATCGCGGTCGCGCATCGTTTGCCGCGCCAAATACGCTTCGATGCCGATAATCGGTTTGATGCCGCGCGCTTTGCACGCGTCGTAGAATTCGATCGCGGCAAAGAGCGCGCCGTGATCGGTGAGCGCGAGCGCGGGTTGGCGCAGTTCGACCGCGCGCGCCACCAGGTCTTTGGGATGCGGCAGACCATCGAGTAAACTGTATTCGCTATGAACGTGGAGATGAACAAAGTCGGGCATAGGGATCACAGAAGCGCGTGGTCAGTGTGCGGCAGTGTTGCACCCTGACCCTTGTTTCTTAGAATTTTGCATTACTTGTGCAAAACTCGATAAGATGCAATAACTTGCTGTAGATTATATACCAAATTCTTAATCTCTCTGACGACGCAGCGGTTTGTGTACAGGAATAACACGCGGATATTTGACGGTCGGTTCCAAGTCGCCGATACTCTCAAGAATCAAGGTATGCGCAAACCAATCGCCAAAGTCATACACGTATTCTAACTCGGCGCCCACCTCCAAACCTAATCCCGCCAAACGTACCTTGCGCGCGGGCGTGTCCTCGAACGGATTAAGTTCACCATAGTCGCTTCGGTGGGGACGCTTGCCTTTGCCACGCCGAATCACACGTGTAAACTCGCTCAGGTGGTCCGACGGATCCAAGTTAAACGCGTCACGCATCACACGATCGAAATCGCCCAACGTATGTTTGCCGATAATTTCAATGATGTATGCGCGCTGGGAATACTGGGCACGCGCCAAAAACCGATAGACCTTTCGCGCTTGTTCTTTCGTAAAGGGCTGTTCTTCCACTGCATCGCGCGTGCCCCAAGCCCAATCGAACAACGATGTGTAATCCGCAGGCACGATCATCACCATTTCTTCGCGCATACGTGGATCGGTGGCAATGACCTGATGCCAATGATCGCCGGGATAATCACGCGCCGAGACGAGGCGCGCATACGCCGTCGCAATCCCTGGAGAAAGAAACAGTTTTTCGTCCACCGTTTCTTGCAAGAGGTCCCAGATCGTATCGGCAAGTGCTTTGTTTTGCGCTTGGATTTCCGCTTCACGACGTTGAGTACGCGGCTCAAACTCGAGTGTAAAGTGCGCGCGCTCCCAATCGCGCACGGTGACGAGAATGCTATCACCCTGCCGCGCATTGTGGATGCGTAGCCAGTCGTGCAAATCAATGCCTTGACGTACAATTTCATCGGTACCTTTTATCATAGCAGCCAACTGCTCAAGATGTCTACTGTGTGGTCGGACTTGTATGGTCACCAACGGTGTGGGAATCAGTTGTGCATTGGCGTCGAAAAAGGTGGGCGGGGCGGATTCTATACTACGAGGAAAGATTGGTTTGAAAAATGGCTCGAACCAATCAAAGTACCACACCGCACCGTGTTTCAATTGCTCAGCATCAAGCGGAATGCGGAAACGGACGCCTTGCATAGCAAGTCGTAGTGGAACCAACGTCTTGGAATCCAAAAATGCTAGCCCCAATCGCCATTGTTCATAACGCAGATTCGTGCGAACAAGTTGCGCAGGATTCTTGGCTCGGGACGGATAGCGCGCGAGCACACGTTGGACGAATTCATCGAGAGAAATCGGCGCGTCCATTTCTGCAACAACGGCTTGCGCAACTTGAGACAATGAGGGACCTCTAGTGGTAGGCATGACTAACTCCTTAGATTCTTTATTTGATTATAACTCCAAATTCATCTCAATACAACACTGTCCCACTGTCCTACTGTCTCACTGTTCCACTGTCTCACTGTCCCACGCGTACACTTGCCCTTTCGCGCACTCTGGTATATAATGCACCACGTTCAACAATCACGCGCCTCGATTCGCCAACGGGTGCCGCACACGCGGTCGTGAGCGAAGAAGACAGGCGCGGCCGTCACCGTCTAGTCGCCGCGCGCGACTAAATCCAAAACGGTGAACGAAAACACCCAAGGAGAACCTGTGGCTATTTTACCAATGAAATCGCTCTTGGAAGCCGGCGTCCATTTCGGACATCGCACGCGACGCTGGAATCCCAAGATGCGTCCCTTCATCTTCGCCGAGCGCAACGGCATTCACATCATTGACCTGCAACAAACAGTGGTCAAATTGGAAGAAGCGTACAATTTTGCGCGCGATACCGTTGCCGCCGGTGGAACAATTCTGTTTGTTGGCACTAAACGCCAAGCGCAAGACACCATCCAAGCCGAAGCCCTGCGCTGTGGAATGCCGTACGTAACACAACGCTGGCTTGGTGGGACACTGACCAATTTCCGCACCATCCGCTCGCGCATTGACTATATGCTCAAACTTGAAGAGCGACAAGCGAGCGGCGAGTTGGACAAACTACCCAAAAAAGAAGCGTTGCAACTTTCACGTGAGTTGCTGAAACTGCAAACGCGACTCGGTGGCTTGCGCGAAATGCGTCGCTTGCCCAAAGCCCTCTTTGTGGTGGACACACATCACGAAACGAACGCCATCAACGAAGCGAAAATCCTCCAAATCCCTGTGATCGCGATGTGTGATACTAACTCCGATCCCGATCCCATCGCTTACCCGATTCCCGCGAACGATGATGCGATTCGCGCCATCAAACTCATCACGAGCAAAATCGCCGATGCGGTGATCGAAGGGAAGAACATTCGCGGTGTCTTGGTGGCAGAAGCCGAAGAAGAGGGTGCGGTAGTGACGCCTGAACCCGAACTACCCGCCGACTTGCCAACGGTGGACATCGAAGCCGAAGAATTTACCACCGAAGAAACGGAAGAAACCGAAGCCGACAAGGAAGAGGAAGAATGATTGCTTCAACCGAACAAATCAAGAAACTACGTGAACTGACCGGCGCTGGCGTGCTCGACGCCAAGCGCACGCTCGAACAATACAACGGCGACTTTGATAAAGCCCTTGCTGTGTTGAAAGAGAAGGGGTTGAAAGCCGCCGAAAAGAAAGCCGAGCGCGTGGCACGTCAAGGCATCATCGAAGCGTACATTCACGCCGGCGGCAAAATCGGTGTGCTGGTTGAAGTGAACTGCGAGACCGATTTCGTTGCGGCGACGAACGAATTCAAACAACTTGCACACGACCTTGCCCTTCAAATCGCCGCCTCCAAACCGCGCTACGTCTCCGTCAACGATATTCCTGCCGCCGAGTTGGAAGCGCAGAAAAAGATTTACGCCGATGCGGCGCGCGCGGAAGGCAAACCCGAAGAACTCGTCGAACGTATCGCGCAGGGCAAGATAGATGCCGCGTTGAATGAAATAGTCTTGCTCCGCCAACCCTTCATTCGTGACGAATCGCTCACGGTGCACGACCTCATTCAATCGGTCATTGCCAAAGTGGGTGAGAATATCGTCGTTAGACGCTTTGCACGCTTTGAATTGGGAGAATGATTTGAACGGTAGTAGGACAAGTTTGAAACTGGTCCTACTACGGCATAACTGGAGATGCAGCAATCGGGCAATCAGTCAACTGGTTGCCTGATTGCCTAATCAAGAGGCGCGCGCGAGGAGACTATGGCACAGCCCAAGTACAAACGCATTCTACTCAAACTCGGTGGCGAATCGTTGTGTGGCAAGGGACAAGTGGGCATTGATCCCCAAGCCGTCGCTTATCTCGCCGATGAAATCCAAGCCGTCAAAGCGCATCACGTCGAAATCGCTATCGTGATTGGGGGCGGAAATTTTTGGCGTGGCAACGATCCGTACGCCAAGATGATCGAGCGCGCTACCGCAGACTATATGGGAATGCTTGCCACCGTCATCAACTCGCTCGCGCTGCAAGACGCGCTAGAAAAACGCGGGATGTACACGCGCGTCCAAACCGCCATCGAAATGCGCGCGGTCGCTGAACCGTACATCCGTCGCCGCGCGATTCGTCATCTGGAAAAAGGGCGCATCGTCATTTTCGGCGCGGGGACTGGCAATCCGTTTTTTACGACTGACACCGCCGCCGCATTGCGCGCGCAAGAGATTGATGCCGACGTGTTGCTCAAAGCGACCAAGGTAGATGGCGTCTATGACAAAGACCCGTTGAAATATCCCGATGCTAAAAAGTTCGAGCGTCTGTCGTACAACGATGCGATTCTGATGGAACAAGTTCAAGTGATGGACAACACCGCGCTCTCGTTGTGTATGGACAACAACCTGCCCATCATCGTCTTCGATTTAGCACAACCTCGTTCGATTGAACGCGCCGTACTAGGCGAACCGGTTGGGACAATCATTACCAAGTCATAGACAAGAGGAATCTTATGATTGACGATGTCAAAGCCGATGCCGAAAATCGAATGAAAAAATCCATCGAAGCGTTCAAGCGCGAACTGGTGGGGATTCGCACAGGACGCGCGTCACCTGCGCTCGTCGAACCACTCAAGGTAGATTACTATGGCACGCCAACGCCCCTGCAACAACTCGCGGCGGTCTCTGCACCCGAACCGCGCTTGCTCGTCATCAAGCCCTTCGACCAGTCCGCGCTGAGCGCAATCGAAAAAGCGATTCTCAAATCCGATCTTGGTCTCACACCAATCAACGATGGCAAACTGATTCGGCTACCCATCCCGCCATTGACCGAAGAACGCCGGCGCGAGTTGACCAAGGTAGTGCGCAAACACGCTGAGGAAGCACACATTGCGATTCGCAACATTCGGCGCGACGCCCTCAAAGATTTGGAAGAGATGGAAAAAGAAAAGTTGATCTCTGAGGATCAGCACTTTAAGGGCAAAGAAGTATTGCAAGAACTGACGGACAAGTATATTGCGCAAGTGGATCAAATCGCCAAAGCGAAAGAAGCAGAGATTATGGAAGTCTGATAGTCGCATAGTCCCATAGTCGCACCGTTGACTAGACGACTATAAGACTATACGACTACGAGACTAACTATGGAATTCGATACGCGTGTCTTGACAAAAATTCCAGTGCACGTGGCGATCATTATGGATGGCAACGGGCGCTGGGCACAACAACGCGGACTGCCGCGCACCGAAGGACATCGCGCCGGCGTCGAGAATATGCGACGCGTCCTTGAGGGTGCTGTTGAATTTGGCATCAAGGTAATGACTGTCTATGCCTTTTCGACCGAAAATTGGGGACGACCCGAAGAGGAAGTGCGCGGCTTGCTCAAAATTTTTGAAGAAGTTATCACGCGCGAAGTCACCGAACTGCACAAGAACGGAGTGAAACTGCGCCACTTGGGCACTCTCGAAGGCATTAGCGATAACCTGAAACAAGCCGTTCATAGCGCGATCGAACTCACTCAGCACAACGACCGCATCACCTTGAACATTGCGTTCAATTATGGAGGACGCGCGGAAATTTTGCATGCCGTCAAGCGAATGATTGAAGATCGCGTGCCTCCCGAACGCGTCAACGAGAAACTGTTCGAGAGTTATCTCTACACGGCTGGACTTCCCGATCCCGATTTGATTATTCGTACCGCTGGCGAAATGCGGCTCTCGAATTTTTTGATTTGGCAATCTGCCTACGCCGAATACTACACCACCCCCACCTACTGGCCCGACTTTGACAAGCAGGAATTGTATAAAGCCCTCGTTGCCTTTAGTCATCGCCAACGTCGTTTTGGCAAACTAGAGAACGTCTAGGCGAGACTTTGCCGTGCTAAAAACGCGCGTCCTCACCGCACTTGTCCTCATACCACTCATCCTTGCCGCCGTGTACGCCGGCGGAATTATCTTCTTTGCCCTTGTGACTTTTGTCCTTGTGCTCGCGGGCTACGAATTGTTTCAAATGATGCGCGCGGCAGGTTTCGCGGCGATGCCGCTGATGGGTTGCAGTGTGATCGCGCTACTCGCTATCGAGGCATACGTTTCGCCGGAATGGTTTCGTCCATTGATCAGCGGCGTCATCATTGCTACGCTCATCATCGGCATTCTGCAACAGAATCGTGAGGGCTGGCTGGCGGGCTGGGCGCTCACGCTAGCAGGTGCGTTGTACATCGGTGGACTGGGTGGATACTTTTTGTTCGTGCGCGCATTACCCAACGGAATGGTATGGACGACGCTAGCATTGGTCACCGCATGGATGGCAGATGCTGGCGCGTATCTGGTCGGAACGCGCTGGGGCAAGCACAAATTCTTTCCGCGCATCAGTCCCAAGAAAACCTGGGAAGGCGCAATCGGTGGTGCGCTCGCTGCGCCACTGACGCTCGGCGCGCTGGGCTGGGTGTTCAGTTTGCCGTTGGCACATTGTTTCGCACTCGGCTTTCTCATCGGACTTGCCACCATCTTTGGCGACCTTGCTGAATCGTTGCTCAAACGCCAGACTGGTGTCAAAGATTCCAGCAACCTTATTCCCGGACACGGTGGAATGCTCGACCGACTCGATAGTTTGTTATTCACGGCAGTTATAACGTATTACTATTTGGTGTGGGTGTTGGTGTAGGGATATTGCATATTGCGTATTGCGTATCACGTATCACGCAATACGCAATACGCAATACGTAATACGTAACAATGAACTGGCTCCTTTCCTTGCTCGCCCTCGGCAACATCATCTTCTCCGCCGCTATCATCATCTTTTCCTTCTCGCTCTTTCTCTACCTCTTTGCGAATAATTTTCGCAACGCAGTGGCGCGCGCGTTTTCTGGCTTGCTTGCGTTCTTGACGATTATCTACATTGGCGATGTGTTCTTGCAACGCGTCGAAACGTTTGCCGATGCCGCCGTGTGGTTGCGCTTCAAGTGGATCGGACTCGCCTTCATCCCCGCCGCGTATCTGCATTTTTCCGATGCGCTACTACGTTCGACGAATGCATATTCGCGCCGACGACGCGTGGCGGTCGTGCTGGCGTATCTCACAAGTAGCGTGTTCTTGTTACTCGTTGCGTTCACCGATTGGATCGTGCAAGGTGGCTTTTTCATTCCTTGGCAAATTGCACAATTCGATGCGGGACCACTCTTTCCACTGTTTAGCATTTTCTTCTTCGCGCTCACGGGTTGGGGATTCTTCAACATTCGCCGCGCGCGCACGCGTTGCCTTACGCCCACCACGCGTCGCCGAATGACGTACTTGGAGATTGCATTCTTCGCGCCTGCGTTGGGCGTTTTTCCGTACCTCATCATCACGAGTTTCCCAGCCACGTTTTCCCCATCGCTCGTACTGTTGATCGCACTTATCACCAAAATTGGTATTGCGGTGATGATCACGGTGATGGCGTACACGGTTGCGTATCAAGGCGCGCTGTCACCCGATCGCGTCATCAAGCACAACTTGATTCACTATTTGTTGCGCGGTCCACTCGTTGCCACTGCTGTCGTCGGCTTGATGTTTTCCGTTTCGACAATCGAACATTGGTTTGGTTTGACGCGCGAGACGCTGTGGTATGCAGTCGCTATCGGCGCGATTGTGACGCTGGAACTTGCCATCAACTTGGCAAAACCTTGGATTGATCGCGTGCTCTTTTGGGACGATCGCGAAGACCTGGAGCGAATTCAGGAAATTGACAAACGTCTGCTGACGACCAGCGATTTGCGTCAACTCCTCGAAAACATCGTTTCGGCGGCATGTGATTTGTTCCAAGCGCAAACCGGTTTCGTGGCTTCGTTACACGGTTCGGAGTGGCAACTCGAAACGACGGTGGGTGCAGCCGCGCGCGTCCGTCAACTCCTTGCGCGTACCAATCCAAGTTCATTGGCGAACACGAACGACCACTCGACGTGTCAGGTGCGAAATGGATTTTGGTTGTGGGTCTTGCACGCGCAATCGCGCGATGAAGTGATTGGCGTGTTGGGTGTCGCTGCGCGCGCTTCCGAACCCGACTTGACAGAACGCGAGCAAAAGATGATCGCCGCGCTGGCGCGCCAAGCCGAACTCGCGCTCGAAGATCGGCAACTGCAACAAGGTGTCTTTGCCGCGTTCGAGCAGTTGACCAGCGAAATCGAACTGCTTCAACGCGCGCGCGGCAAGCCGCGCTATGTCGGCACAATGGCAACCGAACGCGTCGAAGATGAACAAATCGCCGCGCTCGATTTTCATCGCGCGGTCAAAGACGCGCTCGATCACTACTGGGGTGGTCCCAAGTTGACGGAGAATCCGCTCTTGCAACTGCGCATCGTCCGAAATTCGCTCGACGAGTACGAGGGCAATCCCGTGCGCGCGCTACGTGCGCAAATTGTGCGCGCCATCGAATCACTACGACCCGAAGGTGAACGTTCACTCACTGCGCCCGAATGGTTGCTCTACAACATTTTGGAACTCAAGGTGATTCAAGGGATGAAGGTGCGCGAGATTGCGATGAAACTAGCGATGAGCGAAAGTGATGTGTATCGTAAGCAGCGCATCGCCATTCAAGAACTTTCCAAGACACTGGCGACGATGGAGGAACAAGCCAACGAAGCGCAAACAGGGAACGGAGAACATTCGCGCCGCGCGTAACCGCACATCGTCCATTGGGTTAGCAAAAAAGACCTGTCGGGATTGATCCCGACAGGTCTTTGATTTACTGAGCAAGGTCACAACTTGCGTTTTTTGAACTATAACCCTGAACAATGTAAAGGGCGTCACCCTGAGCGCAGCGAAGGGTCTCGCAAAGTGCTTTGAGAGATTCTTCGGCGCACAAAGCGCGCCTCAGAATGACACGCTCAGCATTACTTTTTTGATCACCACCGTCGCGAGATTATTCGCTTCAGTTGCTCAGAATGACAACGGGCACTCATTGTTTATCTAACCATCTGGAAAACGGAAGCGCCCACCAGGGACGAGCGGCACATAGCGAATACCGAGTCGTGCCGTGTTGTCTGCCGCTGCGCCAAGTTCAACGGTCAATGTCAATGTCTGCGCGCCGCGCGTGATCGAAAGTTCCACCTTGTCGCCGGGCTTGTAGGTTTTGATCACATCCGCCAGCGAGGTATTGACGTTCAACTTGGTGCCCCCCACCGCCGTAATCACATCGCCCACTTGTACGCCGGCTTTTTCAGCGGGACTATCTTTTTCCACTTCTTCCACCCGCGCGCCGCCGAGCACCGTTAGTGCGCGCGGCAAGTTGGGCGCCACTGGCGCGCGTTCGGTGCGCGGTGCGGGTGATTGTGGAGTTGGGAGCGCCGGGTTGGTCGGTAGAACACGGCTGGCAACGCTGACATTTTGCCCAGCAAAAAAGCCCGCCACACCTCCCAATGCCGCGCCGAGTACCAAACCCAGCACGAGCATTCCAACAGCAAGTAAAATCGTTCCGCGAGTACTCATCATAACCTCCATCTATCACGACCGAAGACCGAAGACAGACGACCACTCTAGTCTTCATCCTCCGTCTTCCGTCTTTCGTCCTTCGTCTTTCGTCCTCCATTCTGACTCTACCAGATTAAACCACAATGAAAATCAGATTAACATATGCGCAAGTTTACAGTGCACTCGAGACGCGCTATAATCGGCACAACGGAAGCAAGAATACGTAAACTTGGCATCACCTTGCTCATCGCACGTTTGCTGTGAAACGATTCGTTGATACCTGACTGACACAATGGCTGGACAAATCATCCACTTTTTGAAACGCGTCGGCACAGAAACGCGCATCACTGTGCGCATATGGTTTGGCTTTGCTCTCGTCTTGTATGGACTGTTTCTAGCATTGACACTCACCGTGCATCTGCGCGTGTGGGTAAGCACAGACTGGGACATTCTTCACGCGACGCAAGCCGCATTACCGCGCATCGTAGATGTGCCATTTTCGCTCTTGACTTTGCTTGGCTCTGCCGAAGTGACAGGCATCGTGTTCTTGTTGCTTGTTTGGCGCGCGCGTCCTGCGCGTCGTGTGCCACTGATTCTTGCTTTTGGTGGCGCGACGT
>JAOACU010000092.1 GCA_026417715.1 Anaerolineae bacterium
ACATCGGACTATTGGATTAATTTGTTAATCTGCAAAATTCGCCGCAACAAAAACCCGAAACCCGCCTACGCGGGCTGGTTTAGCCGACGGCGGTCGGCTTCGGGTAGTCGTCGCGGCGACTAGGAGTCGCCAACGCCGACTGTGCACCCGTTGTGCTTACCCCGCATAAGGTATTTTTCATTTCTTTCAATTTGAGTTATAATTCGGATATGTAGATATGAGTCGCACAAACTCGCCATCCCGCCAACAGTCGCATACCCGTCACATTTGCCAAGGTGCGCGCAAGGTATTGCAAACGCGTGCGCCGCGTTCTAAACCGCCAACTCGAACGGCTCTGCGCGCCGAACTCGAACGCTTGCACTTCACTCTGGATAGCATCGGTGATGGATTGATCACGGTAGATATGCATCAATGCATCACCTCGATCAACCGCGCCGCGCAGCAATTGACCGGCTGGCAACAAGACGAGGCACTGGCAAAACCGCTGAATCAAGTCTTTCATCTGGTAAACGCGCGCACACGCCAACCTATTGCTCCTCCTGTTCTCCTTGCTTGGAAGTCTCATTCGACGGTGGGGCTACCTGCCGACACGCTATTGGTGGCTAAAGACGGAAACGAATATTTCATCTCTAGTAGCATCGCTCCTATCTACAACGCCTCAGGCAAAGTGACTGGCGCCGTGCTGGTATTCCGCGACATTACGCGCCTACGTCGCGCCGAACTGGAACTCAAGGAAGCCCAGCAATTTGCTGCAAGTTTGATTGAACATTCGCTTGATATGATCATCGCCGTAGATCAACAACGACGAATCATCGAGTTCAATCCTGCTGCCGAGCGAACCTTGGGCTATAGCCGCGCTGAGGTATTAGGACAGAATATCAGTATGTTATACGCCACACCCCAAGAAAGTGAACGCGTGCGACAACTCTTTCTGGCACAAGGAGAAGCGGTCACCGAAGCCTGGAATCGGCGTAAGAACGGCGAAGTCTTTCCCGTCCTTCTAGCCGTTTCGCCTCTCAAGAATGCAGAGGGCGAAGTGATTGGCACGATGGGTGTTTCGCGCGACATCACCGCGTTACGTCGTGCCGAAGAACAGCGTATTCGCAGCGAACGCCTTATTGCGCTTGGACAAATGGCAGCGGCACTGGCACATGAAATCAACAACCCTCTGCAAGCCATTCGCAGTACACTCGACCTCGTCTTGGATTTCCCTCTGCCCGAACGCGAACGCGCCGAAAACCTCGAGATCATCCGTCAAGAAATCGAACGCCTTGGACAAGTCACGGAACGCATCTTGCGCTTTGCGCGCCCAGCCCCAGCCACGCGTCGAATGGTCTCGATTGGCGATCTCATCCGCCAGACCCTGATGCTTGCCGACAAACATTTGCAACATTCACATATTCAGGTAACGTGTGAACTCGATGATACGCCACCCATTCTACTTGCTCCTGAGCAAATGACCCAAGTATTCCTCAATCTTATTCTTAACGCCATCGAGGCAACGGGTCAAGACGGAAAACTAGACATCACCGCGCGTACGGAAAATGGATCTATCGTCATCACTTTTAGCAATGATGGTCCCACTCTATCACCTGAAGAGTTGGCGCATCTTTTCGAACCATTTTTCACCACGAAATCCGATGGTACGGGCTTGGGATTACATATTTGCCAAACGATTGTGCAACAGCATAACGGCACCATAATCGCTGAAAACATCGGCACTGAACGTGGCGTTCGCTTTACGATTCGGTTGCCCCTCACAGTGAATTCATCTCAGGAGTCTGTATGACCCCTACATCCCATACTCACGTCGTGCGTGTGCTCGTGATAGACGACGAACTGCACATTCGCAAATCGCTGGTGCGCGCGTTGGAACTCTCTGGCTATCATGCCGATAGCGCCGAGTCGGGACGCGTGGCTTTGGAAAAACTGCGTACTGCGCGCTATGATGTGATGGTGCTGGATATGCGCTTGCCCGACCTTGATGGCACCCAAGTAATGAGCGCGGCGCGCCAACACGATCCCGACCTCATCATTCTCATTTTGACGGGACATGCCACGCTCCACAGCGCGATCACCGCCGTCAAAGCCGGTGCCACCGACTATTTGCTCAAGCCCTTGAGTGTGCAAGAGATCATCACCGCGATTCAAAACGCGTGGCACAAGCGCGCCCACCAGCGTCGGCACCAACAGGTGATCGAAACCATCATCCAAGCCCTCCGCGCGACAGATGATCCCTTCTCTACCGATTCCCTCCCCGTCGCGTCTCCTGGGGCATCGTCAGAACGCTTTCGCCAAAGCGGCAATCTGGTTTTCGATCGCGTCAAACGTTTGCTCACGTTTGCCGACGATTTGACACGCGTGGTTGTGCTGACGGAAGGCGAAGCCCAAGTGTTGGAATGTTTGATGGATGCGGCAGATACGCCCATCTCGTGTCGGCAAATTGCCGCGCGCGTGTGGCAGTATGACTTGGACGAAATCGAAGCCGAAAGTCTCGTCCGCCCCTACATTTTCCGCTTGCGCCAAAAGATCGAACGTGATCCACAAAACCCTACGCTGATTCGCACGATTCGCGGGCGCGGTTATCTCCTGACTACTTCCCCGTAGGACAACTTGTTCTACGCTTTTCCTCACACATAGGACTCGAGTCCTAACCCCACCGAATCTTTTTGCAATCCAATTGCATCGTCGCGCGCGCCAATCCTCGCGTATACTCGGTATCGAGGATGGCAACGATGCCCAAGCGAATTCTGATTGTGGAAGATGAAGCGAATGTGGCACACGCGCTCGCCCGCGCGTTGACGATGAGCGGTGACTATCAAGTGGATCGGTGTGATTCGGCTGAAGACGCACTCGAGCGCCTGCGCGCCGAGCCACCGTACGACTTGCTGGTCACCGACTTGCGTATGGCAGGAATGAGCGGACTCGATTTGCTCGAACGCTTACCACAACTCAGCCCAACCACGCGCACGGTGTTGATCACCGCGTACGGTTCTCCCAAGATCGAAGCCCGCGCTAAACTATTGGCAAATGCGTACCTGCCCAAACCGTTCAGTACGAAAAGTTTTGTGGAGGTCGTCAAGCAAGCCCTCACGACTCCGCCGCTCCAGAAACCGCGCGTCATCGTTTTTTCGGAAGAGGGCTTGCGCGCGATTCAAGCGCGAATGGAACGACTCCGCACCGATGTTGAAGCCCTCGGCGCGTTGCTTTTCGATCAATCGGGACAATTATTGACTCACACTGGGCAAAGTGGTGAATTTGATGCCACCGCGTTTCGCGCGCTCCTCGGTAATACAATGAGCGCGGCAAGTGAACTAGGACACATCTTGCAAGACGATGAAACATTCGATCTGCATTTTCACGAGGGCAAGCAATACGAAGTATACGCAACACAGATCAGTGCGCAAGTGTTTCTTGCTCTTTTGATTGAACGCCAAAGCAGCGCGAGTCGTATCGGGATGGTGTGGCTCTACTTGCGTCGCGCCATTGCCGAGTTACGCGCGCTGGTCAAGCAAGCCCAAGTGGAAGATACGACCACGCTTTTCGATGCCGATCTTGCGGCAGGCGTTGCCGATGCACTCGACCAAGCGTTGGGACTGGACGATTTCGCTGGCGAAACTGCGGCTGTCGAGATGTCCGCTGCACCGCGCCGCGCGCGTCGTGCTGAATTCGATCTCGATGCTTTTTTGCAAGCCAACCCTCCGCGCCGACGCACGCGTAAAACTACACCGCCCGAGGAAACGCAAGCAGGTGCAGCATCATCTTCGCCCTCCACGCCCGATCCAAACGCCGTATTGAGTTATGAACAAGCACGCGCACTGGGTTTGATCAATCTGGACGAAGACTTGGGCGTATGAATACCTCTCTTGGCTCATCACGACGCGTCATTTTGCATCCTGAACAACTCGCGGCAATCCATCAAACGTTAGACGAGTTGGCTGAAAAACTGTCTGCGCGTTTGGTGTTTCTCACCCAAGTCAGCGGTCAAATGCTGGCGTTTCGAGGTGCCGAACGCGCAGAACTAGATGTGGACGCGCTCGGCGCGTTAATCGCTGGCGATCTTGCCGCCAGTCGCGAAATTGCGCGCGTGACCGGTACCTATGAAGAGTGTCAATTGATTTTACGGCAAGGACAACACAGCCACAGTCTCATTGCCGAAGTCGGCGATGCGTGCGCACTCTTTGTTCTAGTGAGTCAGCAAACCCCGCTGGGCTGGGTGCGAATGGTCACGCTAGACACGGCACGACGATTAGCCGAACTGCTTCAACCGAGCGTCACTCCCATACCTGAATGGTCTATCGAGACCGATGCGCTGACAGACCTCATCAGCGATTCTTTAGATTCGATGTGGACAGAGGAATCCAATGTTCGTTAATTGGCAATTGCGCGAACTGAATCTAAAAATCGTTTATTACGGACCCGCCCTGAGTGGCAAGACGACGAATCTGGAACAAATCTATGCGCGTATTGATCCGCGTCGGCGTGGCGAGTTGGTCTCGCTCAAGACGCACGAGGATCGCACGTTGTACTTTGACTTTTTACAACTCGAACTTGGCAAAATCGCTGGACTTACACCCAAGATTCAGTTGTACACTGTGCCCGGTCAAGTGTACTACGAAGCCAGTCGTCGCATCGTCTTGCGTGGTGTGGATGGCATCGTCTTTGTTGCCGATTCCAATTTGACACGCCTCAGTGAAAACATCGAATCGTGGGAAAATCTCAAGAGCAATCTCGCGGCGTTACAAATCCCACTCCCCACGTTGCCCATCGTAATTCAATGCAACAAGCGCGATGTGCCCAACGCGATGCCGGTGGACTCGATCCGCATGGCACTACAAGTGAATGGTTTGCCGACGTATGAAGCCGTCGCGCTGCAAGGCAAAGGGGTGTTGGATACGCTCAAAGCCATCGTGACCAGTGTCGTGAGCGCGGCACAACGCGAACTCAAGTAGAGGAAAAAAATCGAATGATGCTCTCAAACTCGATTCCTAGCCCTACCCGTTTGACGCAAATTCTAACCGAGATGAATTTGGAAGGTCAATTTCCAATGGCAATCCTCGCTGACCGCGACGGCTTTCCAATTGCGTCGGTCTCTGGAGATCAACAAGACCCGGAAAAACAATCCGCACTGGTGGCACTAGTGCAACGTGCGGTCTCACAAGCCCAGAGTCAGTTGGGAATGGCAGAGACCGATGAATTTTCCGTGTTCGATGCACAAGGCACGCGCTTGGTGTGTCGTCCGTTTGTGGCGGGTGGGCAAACGATGGTCTTGGCGATCATCGTGCCTGATAAGAATTTGCCGTATCGGCGCTTGACGACGCGCGCGATTCGCGCGATTCAACAACTGTGGCAAGGATAAACGATGAGTACGCGGGGCAATCTGCAAGACATCTCGGTTGCGGATTTGATTCAACAAAATTGTCAGGCGCGCAAGACCGCGCGTTTGACCTTGCGCGCCCACGGCGAAGAGGCAACGGTCTTTTTTGCCGCAGGTCAAGTGACGCACGCCACCCTGGGCGAGATGCAGGGAGAGGAGGTTGTCTATCGGGTACTCAATTGGACAGAAGGACACTTTGAACTTGAACCAGGCATCGTTGCGCCGCGCACCACCATTCAGCGCACGTGGTCGGGACTGTTGCTCGAAGGCGCGCGGCGACTGGATGAGGCGCACCTTGCGCCCAAACCGATCTCGACGTACGTTGATTCGGAGGCAAAAGCAATGGAACTCGACAATGTGTTGAAAGAACTGGGTGATCAAGTCAATGGGTTCATTGCCACTGCCGTCGTGGGAATGGATGGCATTGGCTTGAGTCACTTTACCAAATCCAAAAAAGTGGACGTTGAAAACATCAACGCGCAAATGACCTTGTTGGTCAAACTGATTGAAACAAGCGTGGACAAATTAGGTGCCGGTGTCATCGAAGACATCTTGCTAACCACTGAAGACGCTTATGTGCTCGCCCGTTATCTGAAAGATCGCGGCTTTTATCTGAGCATCGTTGCCGATCGCAAGACAGCACAAATCGGCAATATGCGCTTGATCAGCAAGTTGTTCGTCGAGCGTGTGGCTAAGGTAATGCCGCGCTAGAGGAGAAGGAACAATGGCAAAACTCGACCAACTACTTCAAGAAGTGCGCGCCGCGCTGGGCGCTGACTTTGTATCCACCGACATTGTGGGAACGGATGGTATTTCCATCGCCGGCGGTTCGGTCAATCCCGATTTCGATTCGACTGAGGCGTCCGCGCGCTTTGCAATGGTAATGAAACTAGCATCGCAAGTGTCGAACAAAATTGGGATAGGCGCGGTGGACGATCTGCTGGTAACGACTGACAAGGTTTTCATCATCACACGCTTTTTGGGCAACGGGAGTTACTACTGGGGCTTGGCAGTGACCAAGAACGCCACACTCGGCTCTGTGCGTGTGTTGATGAACGAGTACGCGGATCAACTGTGGGATGCGATTCCTACACGTTAACAAGGTAGGACAAGTTTACAAACTTGTCCTACGTTTGATCAATAATTTTTAAGGAGGAAAAAATGGCAACTGAAGAACAGAAAAAACAGAATATCCTGCGTCTGACCCAGATCGCCCTGACGAGTCTTTCGGCAAGTGTCTGGGACACGCTGGGCGAGTCTTCCTTCGCGTTAACAACTTTGATGGGCGATCGTATCCTCGAAATGTTTGAGAAGGAGATGGGGTTGGAAATCGCTGGCGAGTCACCTGAGGCAGTCATTCGTGAAGTCCAACGCATCTTTGTTGACGAGTTTGGCTTTGCCCAAGAAATCCAAACAAACATTATGGATGGCGGAAACAAAATCGAACTTCGGGTCAAGAATTGTGTCAATCATGCCTTTTCCGATAAGTTAGCCGCTGCAGGCGTCCAAAAACCATACATCTGTCCGATTATGAACACAACAGCAGCAGCACTCCGCAGAATGGGATACAAAGTCCGTAACGATATAGTGAAATGGAATGAAGGAGGCGGGAGTATCATCACTCTGGTCAAGGTCTAATCTCAGAGACGAAGGACGAAGGACCAAAGACGAAGAACACATTTGGGCTGTCGTCCTCCGTCTTTCGTCCTTCGTCTTCCGTCCCCATTGTAACGCGTCTCCCGATAAACGTCAACCGTCGTGCGAATAATTTTTGCCATACTGTGCAAAATCGAGTAAACTAGGTTTAGGCACGTTCAACTATCACTCTTTGAGGAATCTATGCCCACAACACGCGATCATTCCAAACTGTTCCAAGAACTTGCGACCGAGTACACCAAACACTCGCCGCGCTCTGCGGCGCTGAACGAACGCGCGCAGCAAACGATGATTGACGGCGGCAGTCACACGCTCCGTCTGATCAAACCATTTCCCCCGCGCCTTGTGCGCGCGCAAGGCGCGTACATCCACGATGCCGATGGACATTCGATTCTGGATTTTTGGCAAGGACACTACACCAACATTCTAGGGCACAACCCCAAAGTGATCACCGATGCGCTCGCGCGCGCGTTTGAATCGGGCTGGGGCTTGCAAACCGGCTTTACCGATGAATTGCAAATCCAAGTCGCGGAATTGATTTGCAAACAAACACAATCGGAACGCGTACGATTCACCACCAGCGGCGCGCTCGCCACGATGAACGCGATTATGCTCGCGCGCGCGTTCACGGGACGCGACCTTGTGCTCAAAGTGGGTGGTGGTTGGCACGGTGGACAACCTTGGGGTTTAGTGGGGGTGAACTTTGCCAAACCCTCCGAACCTTGGCGCGTCGAAGGTCAGGGCTTGCCCAGTTCAGTGGCGAACGAAGTCATCGTCACGCGCTACAATCGTCCCGACATTTTGCGCGCGCATTTCGAGCAGTATGGCAATCGGCTGGCGTGTTTCATCGTCGAGCCGTTTATGGGCGCGGGTGGATTTATGCCAGCGACGCGCGAGTACCTGCGCACCGCGCGCGAACTGTGCGATCACTATGGCGTCGTTTTGATTTTCGACGAAGTGATCAGCGGCTTTCGTTTTTGCGCTGGCACGCTGGGCGTGTTGTACGGCGTCCAACCCGATTTGACGACACTTGCCAAAATCATTGGTGGCGGAATGCCGGTCGCGGCAGTCGCTGGACGCGCGGCGATTCTCCAACTGTGTGGACGCGCGGGCGGCAATCGCGTACGCTTTGCGGGTGGCACTTATTCGGCGCATCCTGCCTCGATGCTCGCGGCAAAAACTCTGCTCACCTATCTCGTCGAACACGAAAACGAAATTTATCCGCGTCTCGCGCAATTAGGCGCGCAAATGCGTCAAGCCATCGAGGACGCGTTTCTCGCCGAAGGAATTTTTGTACGCTGCACAGGTCATCCCAACGATGCGCTGGGTGGCAGTTCGTTCGCAGTGCCGCAATTCCCGTACGATGAAAAACAATCACTCGATAATCCCGATGATGTGAACAATCCGAGTTTGTGCGATGTGGAACTGCGCGATCACATTTTTCAACTTGCGTTGTTGCTTGAAGATGTGCACGTCGTTCACGGCGGCGGTGCAGTGAGCACGGCGCACACGGAACAAGACATTGCGCGCTTGGGTGAAGCAGCGCGGCGCGTGGCACAGCGCATCAAAAAATATTTGTAGGAGAAGAAAAAATGGCAAAACCGATTCGCGTCATTCAGTACGGTTTAGGTCCCATCGGTTGTATGATGGCACGTCACGTCCTCGAACGCCCTGGTCTGCAACTCGTTGGCGGTGTGGACATTGACCCGAACAAGGTCGGCAAAGACTTGGGTCAAGTGATCGGTATCGAACGCGATTTGGGCATCAAGGTCGTCGCGAAACTGGCTGATCTTAAAAAAGTCAAAGCCGATGTGGTACTCCACACCACCAGTTCGTATTTCGATTTGTTCAAATCGCAAATCATCGAAATCGTCAAAGCGGGGTACGATGTGGTTTCGACATCGGAGGAGATGTCGTTCCCTTGGCTTGCGCATCCCAAAGAAGCCAAAGCGATTGATGCGGCGGCGAAACGCGCAGGCAAAACCGTACTCGCTACTGGCGTCAATCCCGGTTTTCTGATGGACTCGCTACCGCTCTATCTTACGGCGATTTGTCAACGCGTGGATCGCGTCGAGGTGTTGCGATTGATGAACGCATCGAAACGACGCGGACCATTCCAGAAGAAAATTGGTTCGGGGATGACGGTGGAGCAGTTCAACGCGGAAATGAAAAAAGGTCGAATGGGTCACGTCGGCTTGCCCGAATCGGTTGGAATGATTTTCGACACACTGGGCAAGAAACTCGTCAAGTTTGAAACGACGGTTGAACCTGTCGTTGCCGACAAGCCGGTGAAAACGGAATTTTTCGATGTGCAACCCGGTTACGTGCGTGGTTTGAAACAAGTCGCGCGCGGCTATGCACCCGAAGGCGAATTCGTCACGCTCACATTCATCGCCGCGCTCGATGAACCTGATGAACACGATGCCATCACCATCACGGGCAAACCGAACTTGCGTGTGCGTTTGGAGGGCACACACGGCGACATTGCGACGATTGCGATTGCGGTGAACGCGGTCAAGCGCGTGTACAAAGGCAAACCCGGCTTGATGACGATGCGCGATTTGCCGCTGGTGACGATGTGGTAAATGACGGAGGACGGAGGACGAAAGACGAAGGACGAAAGTTGTCCTTCGTCATTGGTCTTTCGTCGTCGAGCGGACGGTTGTGCCGTCCGCTCGATGGTTGTTCGTTTACTCACATCCGCGCTTGCGCATCGAACTGTTGCCACGCACGCGCGTACAAAATGTCGGGATACGGTTTGCGTCTATCGAGTCGCGCGAGCCAGCGCGCTTCGGCTTCATCGGCTTGGCGAAAACAACGCGCGGACAATTCAGCACGTTGCGCGGGAGGACACGCGAACGCATCAGCGATGAATTGCGCTTCCAACTGATCGCGCTCGTCGCGATACGACGCCAGATGCCAGCGTAATCGCGCAAGGT
>JAOACU010000093.1 GCA_026417715.1 Anaerolineae bacterium
GCGAAGCGCGCCCCGACGGCGTTGATGTGGCAACGATGGTTGGCGTGAAAGTGGGAGGCGGCATCGTCGTTGCTACGACGTGAACCACCTGAATCACCGTTACGCGCGCCCCTGTCGGTGAAGGTGTGGACGCGCGCAAGACATTGGTGCTCACGGCACGCACCAACACCAGCCCAATCCCCACGAGCACCAACACGCCGAAGAGAATCACCGCGCCACGTATCAGTATGGCGGACAAGCCTTCCGTACGCGGATCACCTTTGCAACGCGGACACACCGTCGCATCGGCAGGGATGCGACTGCCACAGCGTTTGCAACGAATACGCGTGCGACGCGGCAATAACTCCAAGCCGCACGCGGGACAAACGCTCATTTCGGCGCGCACGCGCTTGCCACAACTCGGACAGCGCGGCGCGTCCTCAGCGCGTTGCGCCGATTCATCTAACTGTGGCACAGGAGTTTTCACGGTGTTGGTAAGAGGCGTTGACCGGTGAGGAGACGGACAACGTCAAAGTACGAAATAACGACCATCAAGCCCAACAAAATTGCCAAGCCAACGAGATGCACCAAGCCCTCTTTGCGCGGATCAATGCGCTTGCCTCCGCGCAAGACTTCGAGCGCGATGAAAACAAGGCGACCGCCATCCAGCGCGGGAAATGGGAGCAAGTTGACGATGGCTAGGTTCATACTCAAGATGGCAAGCAGTCGCACCAGTCCCACAATTCCACCGATTTGTGCTACTTCGCTGGTGAATTGATAGATACCAACGGGTCCCACAACAGCGTTAGCGGGAAGACCAGCGGTGAATATTTGCACAAAGAGCAAAGGAATCGCAAGCAACATCACCAGCGCGCTCACGATAGCACCAAGTATCGCATCGAATGGCGAAGATTGCATCGTCAAGCCCAACGTTGCTTCGCGCGGATCGAGTGGGTCGGGAATTTGTACGACAATCGGATCGCTCAACTCATCGTTGCGCAGCAATCGCCATTCGATTTTCCAACCTTGATGCGTGAGGGCATATTGCGCGAGTTCGTCTTGATCGCGCAACGGACGTTGCGGCTCGACGAAGAACAACAGCACGTCGCCAACACGCACTCCTGCCCGATCTGCCACTGACCCTGGTGTGACCCCTGTGACGCGCAAGCCGTTCCAGGCAAACAATTGGATGCCCAAGGGACCTTCGTTCGGTGGTGGTGTGGCGCGTGGCACGACACGAATCGGTTCGAGCACCTGATTCTTGCGTATCACATCGAGCGTTACCTCGCGCCCCGCATTCTCGCGGATCAATCGGCGAAAGGTCGGATAATCGTGTTTGACATTTTGTCCGTTGACTGCGACGATGGTATCACCTTCGCGCAAACCGACGAGCGCGGCAGGCGAATCGGGCATCACTGCGCTAATCGTCGTGGTTTGGATTGAAACGTAAGGCGGTGTGAAAAGCGTTACGACGGCGAACAGCACCAGGGCGAGGAGGAAATTCATCGTCACGCCCGCGAGCAAAATCGGTACGCGCACCGATGCTTTGGCGGCGGCAAATCCTCCCACGACATTCGGGTCTTCCTCGCCGTGCAAACGCACAAAGCCGCCCAGCGGGATAGCATTCAGCGTGTATTCGGTGCCATCGCGCGTGAACAGTTTGACAAGGCGTGGTGGGAAACCAAAGCCAAATTCAAGGACAGGGATGCCCAAGCGTTTGGCAACGATAAAGTGTCCAAACTCGTGCACAAAAATTAGAATGCCGAGCATCACGGCGAAAGCGAGGAGATTGCCTCCGCCTGAAATCAATGTATCCACACGAACTTCCTTTCCAGTGTTTTAGACAAGAGCATTATACACGCGCGCGCAAGGTATGGCAAGGGGACTTGCAACGCGATGCGCATATTCGTTTCGATTCGTTGACGCGAGTTTAAAATTTGCGATTGCCGATTTGCAAGAGTGGTTCAAGAATCGCAAATCGGCAATCGAAAATCAAAGATCGTCTAACTGTGCCCCAGAATGCGACGCGGCACGTACGGTTCTTCGAGATACTTGCACTCTTCCTCGGTCAATTTGATGTCGAGCGCGGCAACCGCATCGGGCAGGTGATGGGGTTTGCTAGCGCCAATGATCGGTGCGGTGATTTCGGGTTTGTTGAAATGCCACGCCAACGCGATTTGAATCGGCTTGACACCGCGCTTGTTTGCCACTTCTACGACGCGTTCGGCAATCGTGAAATCTTCGTCGCGATAGTACAACTCGTGCGCGTACGCATCGGTGTTGGCACGCGTCGTTTCACCTTTCTTGTCGCGCGTGCGATTGCCCGCGAGAAAACCGCGCGCGAGCGGACTCCAAGGTGTAATCGCGACCCCTTCGGCGCGACAGAGCGGAATCATCTCGCGTTCTTCCTCGCGATAAATCAAGTTGTAGTGATTTTGCATCACCACAAAGCGCGACCAGCCGTGCATATCCGCGAGATACAACGCTTTGGCAAACTGCCATGCCCACATACTCGATGCACCCAGATAACGCACCTTGCCCGCGCGCACCAAATCGTTGAGCGTCTCCAGCGTCTCTTCGATGGGCGTTTCGTAATCCCAACGATGAATCATGTAAATATCCACGTAATCGGTACCAAGTCGTCGCAGTGACGCATCAATCGCATCGAGGATGTGTTTGCGCGACAAACCACGATCGTTGGGACCATCGCCCATTCGATTGTACACTTTGGTCGTGATGATGACCTGATCGCGACGCGCGAAATCGCGTAAGGCGCGTCCGACGATTTCTTCGCTCACGCCGTTCGAGTACATATCGGCAGTGTCGAAAAAGTTGATGCCGAGTTCGAGTGCCTGTTTGATGAACACACGACTCGGCTCTTCGTCCAAGACCCAAGGACGCCACTTGGACGTGCCGTAAGTCATACACCCAAGACAAATGCGTGAGACTTTGAGACCGGTTTTGCCGAGATTGACGTATTGCATTGTTCCTCCTGTTATGACGGATGATGAAGGACGGAGGACGAAAGCGTTCGTCCTTCGGCGTTCGTCCTTCGTCAGAATTTTTCGATCACGTTCACAATTTCGCTGAGTGATTTGACCACCACGTCCGCGTGATAGGCAGGATCGTCGGTATGGTCAGCAGGGATTTTTTGCCACCATCCTGCGTCGTCACGTGCGATGTGAATCGCGCGCATTCCCGCGCGACGCGCGCCCAACACATCGTACTGCGGCGCATCGCCGACCATCACGATTGTGCTTGGGGGCAATTGCCACGCCGTTGCAATCATCAGTAGCGCGCGCGGATCGGGTTTGCGAATACGATGCGGCATCGCGCTACTCAACACTGGATCGAGATACGGCGCAAAGCCGAGTCGTTCGACACAATGACGTACCAAGCCATCGTCATCAGCGTTGGAGTACAAGCCGACGCGCAAACCGCGCGCGGTGAGCGCGCGCAGTGTGTCGAGCGCGTCGGGGTACGCTAGCCAGCGCGCTTCGTGTTCAGCGTAAAAGACACGCACCGCGCGCGGCACTAGACCATCGAGCGATTCGGTGTAGCCGTAATGTGCCAGCGCATCGCGCAACGCATCGTCAATCAGTTGCTCGATGTGCGTTTCGTCCGCGCGTTTCCAGCGCGCCTCAC
Organism: Anaerolineae bacterium; assembly: GCA_026417715.1. Classification (GTDB taxonomy): domain Bacteria; phylum Chloroflexota; class Anaerolineae; order UBA4142; family UBA4142; genus VGOB01. The sequence continues at coordinate 3,625 of JAOACU010000093.1, forward strand.
GCGCGGCTTGGAACACGCTGGGAAAATCATCGCCCACGTTGATGTGGTGCGCGCGCAAAAAATCAGCGAGTTTCCTCGCCGCCATCGGATTGGTTTCTTGCGGATTGGCGTTGTAGTACATCAACGTCCAGCCGAGATCGAAAATAACTCCGTGAATCATAGTTCCTCAAAAGACGGAGGACGGAAGACGAAGGACGAAGGCATTCGTCTTTCGTCAGTATCCTCTTGGAATGTCTACCACGTTCAACAACGCGTCGCCGCGCAAATAGCGACGCAGATTTTCGCAGAACAGTTCGACCGCGCGATCGTCATAGTGCGGCGTGGCGGCAGCGATATGCGGCGCAATGATGACGTTGTCGAGCGTCCACAGTTCGTTGTCGGCAGGAAGTGGTTCACGCTCGAACACATCGAGCGCGGCGCCGGCAATCCAATGTTCTTTGAGCGCGCGCACGAGCGCGCGTTCATCCACGATGCCGCCGCGCGCAATGTTGACGAGAAACGCCGTCGGTTTCATCGCACGCAACTCGCGTTCGCCGATCATTCCGCGCGTCTCATCGGTCAGCGGTGTGGCAATCAACACAAAATCAGATTGAGTAAGGAGGTCGAACAGTTGTGCGCGCGTAAACCACGCATCGGGCAGCGCGCCATCAGGATCACCAACGCCGGGTTCGTGATAACCGCGATCGCGCGGGTCACCGCCGCGCGTGAGTGCAAGCACGCGCATCGCAAAACCGTGTTTGGCAATGCGCGCCACCTCACGCCCGATGCTTCCGTAGCCGACAACGCCCAGCGTCTTGCCGCGCAGTTCCGTACCCAAAAACAAGTTCCACTTGCCTCGGGGCCAGTCGGCGCGCGCTTGGAGGCGCGTCATCAGCGGAATTTTGCGCGCAAGCGCGAGCATCAGCGCGATGGCAAACTCGCCAATCGGTACGGCGTGAATGCCGCTCGCGGTCGTCACGCGCACATCACTCTGCCAAATCGGATGGTCGTGGAGATGGTTGATGCCCGCGCTATGCAATTGCACCCAGCGCAAGCGTGGCGCGCGCGACAAATCGCGCGGTGGAATCATTCCGTAAAAAATTTCTTCGTCGCCCTCAAAGAGCGTGCTCGTGTCGTTGAAATCCGCACCCTCTTTCACCGACTTTTGTACCACCACCAGACGCGGCGACACCGCGCGCACGCGCGCGATCTGCTCATCGCTAAAACGCATCGTCATCAAAACTTTGATTGTTTCCATCACCAACATTATAACTAAAAACCAACAAACTGAAAACTGAAAACTTTCACACTGAACACTCTTACACTGAACACTGCCCTACTGTCCCCCTGTCTCAATGTCCTACTGTAACAATGCCTCACTGTCCCACTGTCCCACTGTCCCACTGTCCCACTGCATTTGGTCTCTCCCCCGACTTGTGATACAATTCACCTCACGGAGGCACAATGCACACTTGGACACCACACGGACTTGCAACCGGCATCGGTAGTTTACCGCACACGGACGCGCGCGCGGCAGTGCGCGTGACGCTGGAAAATTTTTCCGAACTCCCGTACTGGCCCCAACTGCCCAAGCGTGATTTTCGCGAAAATATGTACGCGCAATTCAGCGAGGGCTTGGTGGGGATTCAAATGGACTTGGCGCACGAATGGATGGGCTTGGTCAAAGACGATACCGTGATGGATCAGGTCGAAGCGTTCTATGCGCGCTATTTGGAAGAGAATCCCGATTTGTTCGCGGTGAGTGAAGAGTATGCGGCGGGATTGTACGCGCTCCGCGATGAACAAGCGACACTCGCACGCGCGCGTTGGATCAAAGGGCAAGTGACGGGTCCGATTAGTTTTGGACTCAAGGTGGTGGATCAAACCCTCAAGCCGATGCTGTACGACGATACGTTGCGCGATGTGTTGGTCAAACACATCACGCGCAAAGCGCAGTGGCAAGAGAAATTTCTCTCGGCACTGGGCACGCCGATTGTGTTCATTGACGAACCTTCGCTCGCACTCATCGGCGCATCGGTGGTGGCGTTGAATCGTGATGAAGTAGTGCGCGATTTAGAGGAAATTTTTTCCGCGTTGCACTGCCTCACTGGAACACATTGTTGCGGCAACACCGATTGGGGAATGCTGTTGCAAACGTCGGTGGACATTATTTCGTTCGATGCATACAACTATGCGGAAAATCTCGCGCTCTTTGCCGACGATGTGAAACGCTTTTTGGAACGTGGTGGCGTGTTGGCGTGGGGCATCGTCCCCACCGTAGAAGAACAGATCGCTAACGAAAGCGTTGCATCACTCGAAGCGCGTTTGGATGCGGCGATGCAGTTGCTTGCGCGCAAAGGGATTGACCGCGCGCTACTGCTCGAGCGCGCGCTCATCACGCCCGCGTGTGGGTTGGGTACGGTATCGGTTGCAGCGGCGGAACGCGCGCTGATGCTGACTCGTCAATTGGCAGAGCGCGTGCGCGAGCGTGTTTAATGTTGTAGGGTAGGTGGTGTCTATGGCAACACTCGAATTGCAATATCAACATATCGTTCTAGACGAGAAGAATGTTCCCTTCATTGCCGGGACGAATATGAAAATCGTCGAACTTGTTTTAGAGAAAATGGCATACGGTTGGAGTCCAGAAGAATTACACTTTCAACACCCTTACTTGACCTTGGGGCAAATCCATTCGGCGCTGGCATACTATTGGGATCATCAAGAAGAACTCGACCGTGATATTGAAAGACGACTTGCGTTTGTGGATCAAACCCGACATACCTTAGCAACACCACCATTGGTGAAACGTCTAAAAAACAAGGGACTAGTCTGATGGCACTTGCGCTCTATATGAACCAGCACGTTCCGCGTGCCATCACGCTAGGATTACGATTGCGCGGTGTGGACGTGCTGACTGCCTATGAAGATGGCGCAAGCCAAATGAGCGATCCTGATTTGTTGGATCGCGCCAGCGCGTTGGGACGCGTACTGTTCACCCAAGACGACGATCTACTTGCCGAAGCCGCCAGACGCCAACGTGAGGGTGTACCATTTAACGGCGTGATTTACGCCCATCCATTGCGCGTTTCGATTGGAATTTGCGTTCACGATTTGGAACTTGTCGCTCAAGTCGGCGAACAGAAGGATTTACAAAATCACGTTTTGTTTCTTCCGCTGTGAGCGAGGGCATCCACTCTAATCATTTTTTGACCGCGTTTAGACGCGACTTGGACTTGTTTGCCCTAAAGTGTTGGATGAGGTTCGCGATGTCAATCCGAAGATGGTGGTTTGGCGCGACGAGTGCGCTTGTATTCAGTTTGCTCCTCCTGGCGCCTGCCCACGCGCAGACGCCCGATCGTTTGTCTTTCCTCAAAATCTCCATCTGGCCCGAATTCGATCAGCCCAGCGTCCTCGTGTTGTACGATGGTGTCCTCGCCGATACCTCAAACTTGCCACGCGCGATTTCGATACTCATCCCCGCCGATGCCCAACTATTCGTGACCACGTGGTATAATCCCGATGGCACGCTTGCTCCCGAACAACCCGCGCAACAGACCAAACAAGACGATGGTTACACGCGCGTCACCTTCATCGTGACCCAACCCAAGTTTCGGGTGGAGTACTATCACGATGCGTTGCGCGGTGCACCCGACAAGACCTTCGATTTTGCTTTCAAGGCATTCGGCGCGGTGGACACCCTCACGCTCGAAATACAAGAGCCGCTACGCGCGACGAATTTTGCAGTCACGCCCGCACCACAAGGTACGCGCACCGATCCAGATGGTTTCAAATACTGGACGCAAAATTACACCAACATTGCGGCAAACCAAGTGATTACCGCGCGAGTGAAATACACCAAGACCGATCCGCATCCTTCGGTACTCCCTGCTGCCAATCCAAGCACTAGTGCGCCCACAACATCAGCGGCGAGCGATTCGACCAATTGGCTGTTGGTTGTTGCACTCGTCGCGTTGGGCATCGCGGTTGTGGGTGGTTTGCTCGTGTTACAACGGCGCGCCCTGACGCCGCAACCCGCACCTCCGCCACGCGCCAAAAAACGTCGCAACAAGAAACGTGCGGCGACCTTTTGTTCGCAATGCGGACACACGCTCGCACCCACCGACAAGTTCTGCGCGCGATGTGGCACGCGTCGGCAGGAGGGAAAATGAGTCACTCGTCCGTCACCTTGCCTATGGTCGAATCGCGCGTGGTGACCGAGCGCGCCCAAGCCAGCAAACCCGTACCGCGACTCTCGACGCGCGTGTTCGCCCTATCGCAACTCTTGCCGATTATCATTCTCGCGGTAGTGATGTTCTATGAAGTGACGGCACACTTGCTCATCGAAAATCAGACCCACCCGCTCTTGTTCGCGATGGAGACCATCGTCTTTGGCATCATCGGTCCTGCCGTGACGTGGGCAACACTCAACTGGGTGGCACGCGAGATTCGCGAACGCGAGCGCGCCGAAGGCGAAGCCGATGCGTTGAACGCGATGATGCAAGAGATGCACCATCGCATCAAGAACAACTTGCAAACCGTTGCCGATTTGCTGACACTCGAAATGTCGCGCAATCCGCGTCCCGAAGTGCAAGAGAGTTTGCGCGATTCGATCACGCGCATCAAAAGTATCGCCGCGTCGCACGAAATGCTCTCCGTCGAAAGTGTGGGCGTGACCGACATCACCGAACTCGCGCAACGTGTCGTCCAAACCACACGTCGCAGTATGGTGCGCCCCGATCAGCGCATCACGATTCGCGTCACAGGTCCGAACGTGTATCTGGGTTCCAAACAAGCCACCGCGTTCGCTATCGTACTGAACGAGTTGGTGAGTAACGCTATCGAACACGGATTCCGCGAACGTACGAATGGCACGATCGAAGTAGAATTGGATTGGGATGGAATGGACGTGTGGTTACGCGTGCAAGACGATGGCATCGGCTTGCCTGAAGGATTCGATCTCAACACCTCGCGCGGTTTAGGGTTGCAAATCGCGCGCACCCTCGTCGAAAAAGATTTATGCGGCAAGTTGACGTTGACGCGCCATACCAACGGTACCACCGCTTGGGTACTGTTTCGGCGCGGTAGCGGCTTGTCGTACAAATAGGGGGAGAATCGTCTATGGAGTCGTTACGAATTCTGATCGCTGATGATGAAAGTTTACGTGTGATGAGTCTCAAGGGACAGTTGGAAACACTGGGACACAAAGTCGTTGCCGAAGCATCGAATGGCAAAGAAGCCGTGCGCTTGGCGGAAGAACTACGTCCCGATCTAGCCATTTTGGATATCAAGATGCCAGAGATGGACGGCATCGAAGCGGCGCGCCAAATCACCGCCACGCGTCCGATTCCGATCATCCTGCTCACCGCGTACAGCGAACGCGAACTCGCCGAACGCGCCGCAAGTGCGAACGTGTCGGCATACTTGATGAAACCTATTTCGGAACAAGATTTGTTGCCCGCCATCGCGCTGGCGGTTTCACGCTTTAAAGAATTTCAGGCGTTGCATCAAGAAGTGGACAATTTGCGCGAAGCCCTCGAAACGCGCAAACTCGTCGAGCGCGCCAAAGGAATTTTGATGCGCCGTTTGAATTTGACGGAAGAAGAAGCGTTTCGCCGAATGCAACGCCGCAGTCAGAACGAAAACAAAAAACTCGCCGAGATCGCGCAAGCGATCATCACTGCGGACGGGATGTTGTGAATTCTCGACGGATGACGGATGACGAAGGACGGATGACGAAGGACGAAGGACGGAGGCTTGCCCTGAGCGAAGCCGAAGGGACGGAGGACGGAGGACGAAGAAAAGCATTCGTCTTTCGTCTTTCGTCCTTCGTCCTCCTCGCGTTTGTCCTGCGCGTCTTTCGCCTCGACGCGCAATCGCTGTGGTACGATGAAGCGTTCAGTGTGTATCTCGCGCACTTTGATCTCGCGACAATTGCTGCGCGCACCGCCGCCGACATTCAACCACCGCTCTACTATTTCCTCTTGCACTTTTGGATTACCTTCGCAGGTGATAGCGAGTTCGCCCTGCGATTCCTCTCGCTTGTCTTCGGCGTGTTGACAATTCCGCTGATGTACGTCACCGCGCGTCGTTTGTTCGATGCAACAACCGCGTGCATTGCTACGCTGATTGCCGCGCTCGCGCCGTTGTATGTGTGGTACGCGCAAGAAGCGCGGATGTACACGCTCATCACATTTTTGTTGTTGCTATCGAGTTATACCTTGTGGCGCGCGCTCACCGAGTCACCACTCGCCGCGCGCTGGTGGATCGTGTTCACTCTAGCGAATATTGCAGC
>JAOACU010000094.1 GCA_026417715.1 Anaerolineae bacterium
CGTTCGGCATCGGCACGAGCGAAGTGGAGCACGTCTTGGCGACGCAATGCCTGTTGCAACGCAAACCCAAGACGATGCAAGTGCGCGTGGAGGGCGCGCTCCCGCGCGGTGTGACGAGCAAGGACATCATCCTCGCGCTCATCGCGCGCATCGGCATTGGTGGCGGCACTGGTCACGTCATCGAGTACACCGGCACGACGATTCGCGCGCTCTCGATGGAAGCGCGCCTAACGTTGTGCAATATGTCCATCGAAGCCGGCGCGCGTGCGGGAATGATCGCGCCTGACGATACGACGTTCGAGTATCTGGCGGGTCGTGAATTCGCGCCGAAAGGTGCGGCGTGGGATGCCGCGCTCGCACATTGGCGCGAACTCGTCACCGATGAGGGCGCGTCGTACGATCGCACTGTCACGCTCGATGCGAACACGCTCGAACCGATGGTCACCTTCGGTACGAATCCGAGTATGGCGATTCCCATCTCTGGACGCGTACCCGATCCGAATGCCACCCCAGACCCTATCGGCACGCGCAAGGCACTCGACTATATGGGCTTGCGTCCGGGGCAAGCGATGTTGGGACATCCCATCAACGTCGTGTTCATCGGCAGTTGCACGAACGGACGTTTGGAAGATTTGCGCCTTGCCGCGTCCATTTTCAAGAATCGTCGCGTTGCGCCGAATGTGCGCGCGCTCATTGTGCCCGGTTCGCGCGCGGTCAAATGTCAAGCCGAAGCCGAAGGACTCGACGCGATTTTTCGCGCGGCAGGATGCGAATGGCGCGAACCCGGCTGTTCGATGTGTATCGGAATGAACGGCGACACGATTGCGCCCGGCGAATATTGCGTCAGCACGAGCAATCGCAACTTTGAAGGACGACAAGGCAAAGGTGGACGCACGATTCTGGCATCGCCACTCACAGCGGCGGCAAGCGCGGTGGCGGGTGTGATTGCGGATGCGCGGGGGATGTTGGCGTGAAGCGAGAGAGCGTGGAGCGAGAGGGCGAGAGGGCGTGGAGCGAGCGCGCGAGAGAGCGAGAGAGCGTGAGGAGTATTGCGTATTGCGTGATGCGTATTGCGTGATGCGTAAACCTCGAACCTCGAACATCGAACCTGCAACCTGAAACTTGCAACCTGCAACCTGAAACCTGAAACTTGCAACCTCAAAATGCCAAACAAACTTACCACTCTGACTTCGCGCGTCGTCGCGCTTCCAGTCGAAAATATTGATACAGACCAAATCATTCCCGCGCGCTATCTCAAGGCGATTGACAAGGCGGGAATGGGCGCGCACTTGTTTGCCGATTGGCGATACGACGCGGCGGGAAATCCCAAACCCGACTTTGTGTTGAACCAGCCGCACGCGCGCGGCGCGCAAATTTTGCTGGCGGGCGATAATTTCGCGTGCGGTAGTTCGCGCGAGCACGCGGTTTGGGCACTCACCGATTTTGGTTTTCGCGCGGTCATCAGTACTTCCATCGCCGACATTTTTCGCAACAACGCGCTCAAAAACGGCTTGCTCCCGATTGTCGTGGACGCGGCAACGCATCGCGAATTGTTCGCGCTCGTCGCCGCAAATCCCGACGCCGAATTGACGATTGACGTTGCCGCGCAAACACTCACCTTGCCCAACGGTCGCGTCGTCACCTTCGATTTGGACGCGTTCGCCAAGACGTGTCTCCTTGAAGGCGTGGACGAACTTGGCTACTTGCTTGCGCGCCTTGAAGCGATCGAAGCGTATGAGCGTCGCACGCATCACGTAATACGCAATACGCAGTAAGCAGTATTGCGTAGTGCGTATTTCGTATTTTGATTATGCCCATCCAAATTTACGATACCACTCTCCGCGATGGCACGCAAGGCGAAGGAATTGCGTTCACGTGCCAAGATAAACTGCGCATTGCGCGTCTTCTCGACGATTTCGGTGTGGCGTACATCGAAGGGGGCTGGCCCCTCTCGAATCCCAAAGACGCGGAATTTTTTGCGCGCGCCAAGACGCTGACGTGGAAACACGCGCGCCTTGCCGCGTTTGGTTCGACGTGTCGTGTGAACAGCCAACCCGATGACGATGCCAACTTGCGCGCGCTCCTCGATGCTGAAACGCCAGTCGTTACGGTTGTTGGCAAGACGTGGACGCTGCACGTGACCGATGTGCTGCAGACCACGTTGGAAGAAAATTTGCGAATCATTCGCGCATCGCTGGCGTATCTCAAAGCGCGCGGACGCGAAGTGATTTACGACGCCGAACACTTTTTCGATGGCTATCGCGCCGACGCCGCGTACGCGCTCGCCACATTGCGCGCGGCGTTTGACGGCGGCGCCGATTCGATATCGTTGTGCGATACGAACGGTGGAATGCTTCCGCATCAAATCGAAGAGATTGTGCGCGCGGTGCGCGCGCAATTTCCCGAAAAATCGTTTGGCATTCACGCGCACAACGATAGCGGTTGCGCGGTCGCCAATTCACTTGCCGCGCTGCGCGCGGGTTGCAATCTGGTGCAAGGTACCATCAACGGTTACGGTGAACGCTGTGGGAATGCGGATTTGTGCGCGGTGATTCCGAACGTGGAATTGAAAATGGGGTTGACGTGCTTGCCATCGGGTCACCTGAAAGAGTTGACGCGCGTGGCGCGCACAGTCGCGGAAATCGCCAACCTTGCGATGGACAATCGGCAAGCGTATGTGGGGCGGAGTGCGTTCGCGCACAAGGGCGGCATTCACGTTGCCGCACAGCGTCGCAATGGGCAGAGTTATCAGCACATTGACCCGATGCAAGTCGGCAATGTTTCGCGCGTGCTCGTTTCGGAACTGTCAGGTCGCGGCAACTTGATGAGCAAAGCGGAAGAGTTGGGACTTGCCACCGATGCAAACAAGATGGCGACGCTGTTGCAACGCGTCAAAGAACTCGAAGCGCGCGGCTTTCACTTCGAGTCTGCCGATGCTTCGATCGAAATGATGTTGCGACGCGCGCAAACCGATTATCGTCCCTTGTTCGAGATGCTCGACTTTATGGTTGTGGTGGAGCATCGCACGGGACGCGGCTTGTTCGCCGAAGCCAGCATCAAGTTGCGCACGAATGGGGAAATCGTTCACGCCGTCGCCGAAGGCAATGGACCCGTGAACGCGCTCGACAATGCACTACGCAAAGCGTTGCGCGAACACTATCCTGCCATCGAACAATTTCATCTCGTTGATTACAAAGTGCGCATTCTCGATGGCAACGCGGGCACAGCGGCAACGACGCGCGTGCTCATCGAAACAGCGAATCATCGGCAAACGTGGTGCACCGTCGGCGCCTCGACGAACATCATCGAAGCCAGTTGGCTCGCCCTCTACGACGCCGTCGAATACGGCTTACTGAACACTGAACACTTGAAAACTGAAAACTGAAAACTCGAAAACTGAAAACTGAAAACTGGAAAACTGAAAACTGAAAACGATGCACGCCCACATCATCACCTTGCCCGGCGATGGCATTGGACCCGAAGTGGTCGCAGAAGGTGTGCGCGTTCTGCAAACCATCGCGGAAAAATTCAATCACCAGTTCGAGTTCGAGGAGCATCGCATCGGCGGTTGCACGATTGACGCGTACGGCACACCGCTGCGCGATGAAACACTCGACGCGTGTCGTCGTGCCGATGCAGTGCTACTCGGTGCGGTCGGTGGACCCAAGTGGGATTGCGGTGAGGTGCGCCCCGAACAAGGTTTGTTGCGACTCCGCAAAGAGTTGAACTTGTTCGCGAATCTGCGTCCCGTCAAACCGCATCCCGCGCTCACGCACGCATCGCCATTGCGCGCGGAGAAACTCGTTGGTGTGGATGTGCTCGTGGTGCGTGAGTTGACTGGCGGATTGTACTTTGGCAAGCCACAAGGTCGTTTTGAAGAAAATGGACGCGTGCGCGCGGTGGATACGCTCGAATACACAGCGGAGGAGATTCGTCGTATCGTTGATTTGGCGTGTCGCTTGGCGCAAACGCGACGCCAGCACGTCACCTCGGTAGACAAGGCGAACGTGCTGGCAAGTTCCAAACTGTGGCGCGAAATCGCGACCGAGACCGCGCGCGCGTATCCCAACATCACGCTCGATCATCTACTCGTGGACACGTGTGCGATGCGACTCATCAGCGCGCCCGCGTCGTTCGATGTCATCGTCACTGAAAATATGTTCGGCGATATTCTCACCGACGAAGCCGCCGTGCTCGTCGGTTCGCTCGGAATGCTACCTTCCGCGTCGCTCGGCGCGGGCACACTCGGCGTGTACGAACCGATTCACGGCTCTGCGCCCGACATTGCTGGCAAAGGCATTGCCAATCCGATTGGCACGATTCTCAGCGCGGCGATGTTGTTGCGTCATTCGCTTGACCTGCCACGCGAAGCCGATGCGATCGAACGCGCGGTCGAACGCGCGCTCACCGATGGTTGCCGCACCGCCGACATTGCACGTCCAGACGAACGCGTCCTCAACACGCGCACAATGACCGACGCAATCCTCGCGCGTCTCACGACTGAACACTGAAAACTAGAAAACTGAACACTATCAACTACACGCGCAACGTCTTCCACCGCCCGGTGCGAAAGCGCGCAGCGAACAAGAGCGAACGGATCGCAAAATCGCAAAACCACGCGATCCACATTCCAAACAACCCCAATCCCAGCGCAATCCCCAACGCGTATCCCAACGCAACGCGAATCAGCCAGATGCCGATGAACGTCACGGCAAGTGTCGCGCGCGTATCGCCCGCGCCGCGCAGCGCGCTCGCCATAATGATACTGACTGCCATAAACGGTTGCCCAAACGCGATGAACGTCAAGCACATTTGCGCGGGTCCCCACACTTCGGCATCAGGCGTGAACAAGCGCACGAGTGGTTCGCGCCAAATCAAAAACGCAATGCCCATCACAATCATCCACAGCGTGCCGTGCTTCAACGCTTGATACGCGCTCTGTTCCGCGCGTTCGGGATTTTTCGCGCCCAAGTTTTGTCCCACGAGCGTCGTCGCGGCAACGCCGAACGCGAACGCAGGCATAATCGAAAAGTTGCTGATGGTGAATGCCACTTGTTGCGCGGCGTAATTCGCCGTGCCGAGTGAAACCGCCATCGCCGCGAACATCAAAAAGCCAACTTGGAAGACGATCTGCTCCGCCGCGCTCGGCAAGCCGATGTTGAGAATGCGCGCGATCACGTCGCGATGAAAGCCCCAATCGCCATGCAAGGTGAGTGGCAAGACCTTGTTGCGTTTGAACAACACATACGCGATGAGGAATGCACCAATCGTACTCGAGGTGACGATCGCAATCGCCGAGCCGAGCGCGCCGACGCGCGGAAAACCGAAATTGCCAAAGATGAGCGTGTATGCCAACAGAATGTTGATGATGTTGATGAATCCTGTGATGAGCATCGGCGTAAACGTATCGCCTGCGCCGCGTAGCGTACCGCTACCGATGAACATCACACCCATCACGCACGCGAACAAACCAATGATGCGCAAGAAACTACTTGCCAGCGCGTTCACGCGTGGTTCTGCCCCCATCACACTGACGATGCCATCCGCCGCGAACAAGGTCACCAGACCGATTCCCAACCCCAGCGCAACGGCGATCGTCAACGATTGTTTGGCGATGCGTTCTGCCGCGCGTTGATCGCCCGCGCCAATCGCGCGCGCAACCAGCGCAGTGTTGCCCACCGCCAAGCCCATAAACGCCACTTGGAGCAAAAACGTCAATTGCATTCCCAAGCCGATGCCAGCAATCGCCTCCTTGCCAAGTTGTCCGACGAAGAGCATATTGAACACGGACAGCATCGTTTGGAGAAGATTTTCGACGAGCGAAGGACCGGCGAGAAGTAACAAACGCCGATTCGCACTCATCGGCACATTGAGGGCAGGAGGTTGGCGCAGCGCGGCGACGCGCGCTGCAAAGCGCGTCCAAGTGTTTTCGGTTTTCATTGCCATTGCATCACCACACGTGGAATTTCACTGATGTTTTCTAAAACGTAATCGGGTTGCACATCCGCGCGCGCCACATCTTCGCGGCGCGTGACGCCGGTGAGGACGAGGGCGGTGCGCGCGCCAGCAGCGCGTCCCATCACAATATCCGTTTCCAAGCGATCACCCACGACGAGGCACGCGTTAACTGGCACGCCCATTTGCGCGACTGCCGTTTGGATGATGAGCGGTGAGGGCTTGCCCGCGACAAATTCGACTTTTTTGTCGGTCGTTGCTTCGAGCGCGGCGATGATGCCGGCGCAATCGGGAATTTCGCCGCCGTCCACAGGACACGACTTGTCCGCGTTCGTCGCGACGAAATGCGCGCCGTGAAACTTGATCGCCTGAAACGCAATGTTCCACTTGCGATAATCGAAAGTGCGATCGAACGCGGCGACCACGTACTCGATGTGTGCGGGATCGTCGGTTAACTGCAACCCCGCCGCGCGCAATTCTTCCCACAGCGGCGGTTCGCCAATCGGAAAGACGCGCGCGTGTGGCGCGTGGCGCTGAAAATACGCGATGAGCACGCGCACCGACGTGATGACATCGCGCGGTGTTGCGGGAATGCCCAACCGCGTGAGTTTCGCCGCGTACGCGCTCGCGGGTTCGAGCGGTTTGTTGGAGATAAAAACGCACGGTAGTCCCCGTGCGCGAATTTCGGCTAATGTTTCGACCGCCCCAGGCAAGGCACGTTCGCCCAAGTACACCGTGCCGTCGAGATCGAAGATGAAACCGCGAATGTTGGTCATAGCCAAAGCGCAAGATGTGCAAACGATTGCATTGTAACGCGGCAAAAGCAGGATGTCAAAATTGATTCACGGCACACGTTCCCCACGAACGACATTCACCGGATTGGGCAACGGCTCGCCGCGCACACCAGCGAGCAAATTGTGCGCTGCCATCACTGCCATCTTGGTACGCGTCGCCACCGATGCGCTGGCGATGTGCGGGGTGATGATGCAATTATCGAGAGTGAGGAGCGGATCGTCTAACGGAATGGGTTCAGGATCGGTCACATCGAGCGCGGCGCCGGCGATCCAACCCTCGCGCAACGCGGTGTAGAGCGCGACTTGATCCACGACGGCACCGCGCGCAGTGTTGACCAGAATCGCCGTCTTTTTCATCTTGCGGAGCAAATCGGCATTGACGAGATGACGCGTCGTTTCGGTGAGCGGTGTGTGAATGCTAAGAAAATCGGCTTGGCGCACGACGGTGTCCAAATCGGCATAGGTAATGCCGAGTTGCGTTTCAACTTCGGGACGACGTTGCGGATCATAGTAGAGCACGCGCATTTCAAAGCCGCGCGCGCGTTTGGCGACCGCCGTACCGATGCGCCCCAAGCCGACAAGTCCCAGCGTCGCGCCGAATACATCTTGTCCCAGCAACACGGTCAAGCCCCAGGTTTTCCACTTGCCTGCGCGCGTATAGCGTTCGGCTTCGACGACGCGGCGCGCGGCGGCAAGGAGCAACGCAAACGCAAAGTCGGCGGTGGTTTCCGTGAGCACGCCCGGCGTGTTGCCAACGGCGATGCCGCGCTCGGTCGCCGCAGCAACGTCAATGTTGTCGTAACCGACCGCACAATTGCTGATGACTTTTAGGCGTGGTGCATTGTCCATCAAGGGAGCGTCAATCTTGTCAGTGAGGAGACACAGCAAGCCATCCACATCGCGCACCTTGTCCATCAACACCGCGCGCGGTGGAGGTAGTTCATCCGTCCACATTTCTGTTTCGCATTCAGGTAAGATGAGGTCAAGGGCGGGTTGGGGTAATTGTCGAGTGATGAAAACTTTGGGTCGCATACAGACTCCCTGTAAAAGATATGACTCTATTTTACAACAAAACTCTGCGCGCGCAAGACGAAGCGCAAAAAACGAACGACGAAGGACGAAGACTTTTGTCTTACAGACAGCAATAAAAAATCGGAATAGCGCTTTGCACTGTTCCGATTTCTGGGTAGGGTGATTGACTGACGTTACGCAGGTGTAGGACAAAGTTTAGACCTCACAGGTCTTGGAGACCTGTGAGGTCTAAATTAACGTTACTGTTTTGCATCAATGAGTGATCTACTTTTCGCGGAGACGGAATCCGGCGATTTTCCAGGTCCCGCCCACCTGAGTCAACACCAGTTGTACCGTCCCTTCGCGATTTCCTACAAAAGTCACGCTACCTTCCAGTTGCCCTTGATCGTTCGAGACGTTCCGCGAGGAGTAAGACCATTGAATCGGTCGAACGTTCGCGTTGCGAATCAAGTTTGCCAAGCCCTGGGGATTGCGCAATTCTTGTTGCAACGCCGGCGTGCATAGATTGTAGGCACTCGTGTAATCCTCGTTTTTCAATGCGGTCATAAACGAATCACCTGCATTGATGATAGGTTGGGTGGCGCCCAGCCCCAACACGAATGCCACGCCGAGTACGCCTACACACGCAAGACATACAAACAACAACCCACCGACAAGCACCAACAGTATTTTCTTATTCACGGTTCCTCCTTGCATGCAGATTAACACTAATCGCGCATTGTGTCAATGGGGTGAATTGACTCACGATAATTATCGGTGGAAGGAAATCGTTGCCTCACCCGTCAATGTCATTCGGCAATACGGCTGGGTTTCAGTTGCGCCACCAAGCGATCCAACTCTTGCTTCAACTCAACGACATGTAAGCGTTCGTATTGGCATAGCGTTTTTGCAAAACCTACAGATAGTCGCGTGATGGACGATGTTGCATGTATCCCTCCTGTTGAGATGTAACATTTGGGATACATTCTCTCATGAGTCAACGAATCAGCTGAAACTGATTTATTCGTGAGGCAACGAATCGCCTTTACCGATAAGGCAACACGATCTAACGCACGCCCCACGTGTGCAGATTCCAGAAATCGCCAGCGAATGGACTGGGCGCCAGGTTCAACACGTTCTCGCGTGCTACCAAGTATTTTTTCGGTGCAAGGAGAAACACCACGGGTGCATCGGGAATCAGCGCGCGTTGCCATTCGCCGAACAATGCCGCGCGCGTCATCGCATCGCAACGCGGCACGCGTAGCGCGCTTTGCAACAACGCGTCGACGCGCGCGTTGCTGTACGAACCAAAGTTGAAACCACTCCCCTTGGTGCTCTGATCGGATTGCCAATACCAGCGCTGATCCACATCGAGCGGAATCTTGCGTCGCAGCAAGAGTAAATCGAAACGATGCTGAAACGCGCGCGAAATCCAACCCGTGCGATCACTCAAATCCAATTCGATTTGGATGCCTAGCGCGGCGTACATCTCGCGCAAGCGAAATGCCAGCGGCTCGAGCAACGGATCATCGGCTTCGGTCCATAGTTCTAAACGCAGCGCGCGATTGTTTTGGCGCAACACGCCATCACTCCCAAGTTGCCAACCTGCGTCCGCGAGCAATCGTTGCGCTAAATTCGGATTGAACGCGTAGCCGGGCAGGTTAGCAGGATACGCCCAAAATTCGGGTAGCGCACCGGTGTTGATGAGCCGCGCTTGGTGATTCACATCGTTCAGCAACACTTGACGATCGAGCGCGTAGGTCAGGGCTTGGCGCACGCGCGGATCGTTGAGCGCGGGTGTGTCGAAGTTGAACATCAGTGCAATGAACTCATTTGCGTCACTTGCCACAACTGGCGCGCCGAGTTTTTGAATCGCAGCATAATCA
>JAOACU010000095.1 GCA_026417715.1 Anaerolineae bacterium
ATCTCAAGGCGCGCGATGCGCAAATTCCGCTCAGCACCGCATCGGATCATTTGGGGGTTGCAGTAACGGTCGAAAAGAAGTAAAATAGGCGCACGATAAGTGAAACGCGGATGACCACAGCGTGGTGTCAATCGGCTGGGGGAAATCCGCGTTCAATTTTTCAAGGAGCCGAATGTTCAAAAATATAACCGAAGTTAAGAACGCGCTCGCCGCGCAACAATATATCGCCACCGATGAAATCGCCACCGTGATCTTCCTCGCCGAAAAGTTGCAAAAGCCCGTCCTCGTTGAAGGGCCGGCTGGCGTGGGCAAAACGGAACTTGCCAAGGCATGGTCGAGCGCGCTGGGGCGTGAACTCATTCGCTTGCAGTGTTACGAAGGGCTAGACGAGACAAAAGCCCTGTACGAATGGGAATACGCCAAGCAAATGTTGTACACACAACTCTTGCGCGACAAACTGCATGATATTTTGCGCGATACGCAAACGCTGACGCAAGCCGCTGATCGCTTGGCGACTGAAGAGGACGTATTCTTTTCGACGCGCTTTTTGTTGCCGCGTCCACTCTTGCGCGCGATCCTTGCCGAGCAACCCGCGCTGTTGTTGATTGACGAAATTGATCGCGCCGATGCCGAATTCGAGGCGTTCTTGCTTGAAGTGTTGAGCGACTTTCAGGTGAGTGTGCCCGAACTCGGTACGCTCAAAGCCAAACACACACCGTTCGTGGTGCTGACGAGCAACAACACGCGCGAACTCTCCGAGGCATTAAAGCGACGCTGTCTCTACCTCTTCATTGACTATCCGACCATCGAATCGGAACTGCGCATCGTGCGTCTCAAAGTGCCCGATCTTGCACCGCGCCTTGCACAACAAGCCGTCGAGTTGGTGCATCGGCTTCGGCAACTCGATTTGAAGAAACGTCCCAGCATTAGCGAAACGTTGGATTGGGCGCGCGCGCTCGTGACGCTGAACGCGCAGAACATTGACGAGAAAACACTTGCCAACACGCTCACGGTGTTACTCAAACACGAACACGATGTTGCGCGTGCACAACACTACTTGGGCGAGTTCGATGTGAACAACAAGTAGATTCTAGATTTTCGATTTTCGATTGGCGATTTGCGATTGACGATTTTTGACAATTCCATACACTCGTGCTAGATTCCCAACCGCCAACTCACTGTCCCACTGTTCCACTGAACACTGTCTCACTGAACACTGAATACTGTCTCACTGAACACTGAACACTGTCCTACTGAACACTGAACACTGTCCCACTGAACACTCACTTGGGGGTGGGTGATCTCCGGTGAGGTCCACGGTCTTCAAAACCGCTGAGAGGCGTTGATACGGCTCTGGTGGGTTCGACTCCCATCCACTCCCGTGTAAAAAACCGGGTGGCATTGCCTACCCGGTTTTTTGTCTATGCGGCGATCGTGCTTGACTGACGTGGCGCGCCCAGACGCGTGATCTTTTCTGCGTGTCCCAGTCCCTTGGTCGCGTTCGACGAATCCACAATCAGCGGCGCGTGCGTGACCACTAAACGATAGTCCACTGTCTTGTGTGCGGTCACGATAACTGCAAGATCGCACGCGCGCAATGCCGCGCGCGTGAGCGGTATGCTCTTCAACGTCATCGGCTCGCGCCGAAACACATTATCGCCGATGTGAAATTCGGGAACGAATGGATCGTGATATTGCACCTGCGCGCCAGCCGCCAACAACAATTCGATGACGCGTTCGGCGGGCGAATTACGCGCATCATCCACGCCGGGCTTGAATGCTACACCCAACACAAGTACGCGCGCGTCGCGCAACGATTTGCCCACTCGGTTCAACGTCTCGTGCGCCAACTGAACGACGTGATACGGCATACTTTGATTCACATCAGCGGCAAGTTCGATGAAACGCGTGTAAAAGTCAAACTCGCGCGCTTTCCACGAGAGATAGTACGGATCAACAGGAATGCAGTGCCCACCAACACCTGCGCCAGGATAGAACGGCATAAACCCAAACGGCTTGGTCTTCGCCGCTTCGATTACTTCCCAAATGTCAATCTCCATTCGCTCGCATAACAACGCGAGTTCGTTCACCAGCGCAATGTTCACCGAACGAAAAATGTTTTCGAGGAGTTTGCTCATTTCTGCCGCGCGCGGTGATGACACGACGAACACTTCCGGCGTGAGATGCACGAGTAACTTTTTGGCGAGCGCGGTGCAGCGCGGCGTTAGACCGCCTAACGTCTTGGGTGTGTTCTTGACGTTCCATCCTTTGCTACTCGTTGCGCCGGGGTCAATGCGCTCCGGCGAAAATGCCAAGTGGAAATCTTTGCCCGCGCGCAAACCACTCTTTTGCTCCAGAATCGGCAGACATACTTCTTCGGTGGTGCCAGGATAAGTAGTGCTTTGCAACACGACCAACTGCCCCGCGCGCAAATGCTCGGCGATGCTTTGTGTCGCCGAGAGAACGGGGCGCAAATCGGGGGCTTTCATCGCATCGAAGGGTGTGGGAACGCAGATGAAAATCACGTCCACTGTTTCGATGGCGGCATAATCGGTCGTCGCGGAAAATTTCTTTTTGGCAACGACTTGACGCAGTTTGGCGGTTGGCACATCGGGAATGTAACTGACGCGCTGATTGAGCGAATCCACTTTGCGCGCATCAATATCAATCCCCACGACGCTAAACCCTTCGCGTGCAAGTTCCACCGCCAATGGTAAACCGACGTACCCCAGACCGACAACGGCGATGCGCGCGGTTTTGTTCGCGATTTTCGTTTCGAGTGACATTTGCTTCTCCTCGATGAAAGTAATACTGATCACAGAGATAGTCACCGTTGTTTCAGTTCTTCTTCCAACGGTTTCCAAAACTCAGTGTAGCCCAACGTAGGCGTGTTCATCTTGCGTCCGTTGAGTAAAAACGTTGGCGTGCCGGGTAACTTGATTTGCAATGCTTCGATGAGGTGTTCGCGCACCAGTGTCGCATACCGATCGGTATCGAGACAACGATTGAACGCGTCGAGATCGAGTTTCAATTCAGTGGCGTACGTTTTCAATCGTGCGCGCGTGAACGCGCCGATGTTCGCGCCGCGCTGTTCGGTGTAGAGTTTGTCGTGATAATCCCAAAAACGATTTTGCTCGTTGGCACACTCGGCGGCTTGCGCCGCCCAGTGCGATTCGCCAACCTGCCCATCGTCAATCACCGGGAAATACTTGTAAGTGAAACTGATTTTGCCCGGCACGATGTAATCGTTCATCAGGCGCGGCAACACTTGTTGAGCGAATTGACGCGAGTAGGGACACTGAAAATCGGCGTACACGACGAGCGTGACGCGCGCGTTGGGATTGCCTTGTGTACGCCCGATGCGCACAAAGGATGGCGCGGGTGTAGGCGCGGGCGTGCGCGTGGATGTCGCCATCCCCGCGCACGCACTCGCGCTCAATACCAATGCAAGGAGCAATATCTGTCTCACTGCTCCACTGTCCAACTGCCCTACTGTCTCACTGTCCTACTGTCCCACTGTCCTACTGTTTCACTGTCCCACTACGCTCACTTTAACAACGTATCGAACGTTCGCGCAAATTCAGAAAAGTCGAGTGAGCCGATACTCATGCGACGACCGTTCAGGATAAACGTGGGTGTGCCGGTCAAACCGAGGCGTTGTGCTTCGGCAATATCGGCTTGCACTGCCGAGTTGTACTTGTTGCCATCCAAACACGCGTCGAACTTGGCTGTATCGAGTCGAAGGTCTGCCGCGTATTTTTTCAGGTTGGCTTTGGTCAGCGAATTGCGTCCGCCCGGCGATTCCGTCGCGATTTTGTCATGATAGTCCCAAAAGCGGCCCTGTTCGTTCGCGCATTCGGCGGCGTTTGCCGCCCACAACGATTCGCCATTCGGGTCAACCACGAGAAAGTGTTTGTAGGTGATTTTGACCTTACCCGTTTTGACGTACGCTTCATCTATCCGACGCTCCGCGTCGGCGGCGAAAAGCACGCAGTATGGTCACTTGAAATCGGAGAACACGACCAAGTCTAACTTGGCGTTGGGATCGCCTTTGGTCTTGCCCGCAGAGGTAACGCCCGATGCGCGCGGTGCCGCTTGTGGTGTTTGCAAAGTGAACAACACCACAACACCAATGACCACTGCGACTCCGATGCCAACGGCGATCAACCAATCGGGAATGCGACGGGTTGGAGTCTGGGGTTTGGATTTTGGATCCGTTCGACGAGGTGACATATGCTTCCTCTCTAAAATTTTGTTTCATTATCCCACAAAAAATATTTTTGTCAATTGACTTGCACGCATTTACCTTGTATACTTGCGCCACAAGGAGAAAGCGATGGACGATTTGATCGAACTGTGGGAAGAACCTGCCATCGAACACGCCGCGATGATTGTGGGGTGGCGGCAATGGGCGGACGGCGGTGCGGTCTCGTCGGAATTGCCGCGCTATTTGATCGAGCACACCCATGCGCGTCACATCGGCATTCTTCACTCCGATCCGTTCTACATCTTCCAAGTGCCCGGTACGCATGCCTTGTTTCGTCCCGAAATCAAATTGGAGAACGGTTATCGCGCGGAACTGCGCGAGAAACGCAACGAGATTTACTTGGCAGAGAACGATGGCAGACCGTTGGTGATTTTTCTGGGCGATGAACCACAATTGAACGTAGCGCGGTATGCACGCGCGTTTTTCGATGTGGCGCGCGCGTTGCGTGTGCGACGCATCGTTGCGATTGGCGGTGTGTATGGCAACGCACCCTACGACAAGGATCGCGAAATCACGTGCACCTATAGTTTGCCGCGTCTCAAGGATGAACTGAACGATTACGCGGTTACATTTTCCAACTATGAAGGTGGCGTAAGCATCGGTTCGTACTTGCTCGACCGCGCAGAAAAACTCGGCATCGAGTACATCGTCTTTTACGCCATCGTGCCGATGTTCGATTTGACGCAACTCTCGCCGCTGTTGCAAACGCTCGTCATCGAACAAGATCACAAGGCGTGGTACGATGTGATGCGGCGCGTCAATCATATGTTCCAACTCGGACTTGATTTGTCGGAACTAGAACGCGCGAGTCGCCAACTGATTGCGTCGTTCGATGCGAAGATTGACGAGTTGGAAAAAGCAATGCCACAGGTCAATATCCGCGCGCACATCAAGAAACTCACCGAGAATTTTGTCGAGCCATCGTTTATGCCGCTGGACGATGTGTGGAAAAAAGGACTGGGTGATTTGATCAAGGATTTGTAGACGAAGGACAAAAGCCCTCATTCGTCCTTCGTCTTTGGTCTTTCGTCATTGGTCGAAAGCGCACCTTGTTTCTGTGAAAAGTATATACGACCGTTATGTCACTATTCTACCTCGCGCTCGCGTTCGCCGCTGGCATTGTGATTGCTACGCACATCGCGCTACCGCTTGGCGTGTGGCTGTGGTGGCTGGTGGTGCCGCTGGGCTTGCTCATCATTTGGCGACACGACGCGCGGTTGCGGCGTCTGCATTTGCTTCTCCTCGTCTTCTTGCTTGCCGCGCTTCGCTACACCGCCGCGCAACCTCAGTTCGATGAACGTTCACTTGCCACCTACAACAATCGCGGCACGATGCTCATCGTCGGCAACGTGGTGGGTTATCCCGATGTGCGCGATCGTACGACCAACGTGCGTTTCAGTGTCACGCGGATTCGTCTCGATGGCACGTGGCGCGAGGTATCGGGTAACGCACTGTTGCAACTCCCGCGCGAAACCGATGTGCGCTATGGCGACCAGTTGCAAGTTCTGGGCGAACCCACCACACCACCCGATTTCGCCGATTTTTCGTACCGCGAGTTTCTCGCGCGGCAAGACATTCATTCGCTCATTCGCAGTTACGGCGCGATCAAGATTCTTGACCGCGATCAAGGCGATCCGTTCTTCGCGCTTATCTACACTTTTCGCGCGCACGCGCTTGCGACCATCAACACACTCTTTCCTGAACCGTCCGCGTCGCTACTCGCTGGCATCTTGCTTGGCATCGAGTCGGGCATTCCGCGCGAGGTGCGCGACGCGTTCAATGCGACGAACACCGCGCACATCATCGCGATTTCTGGTTTCAACATCACGATTATCGCGGGAGTCATCGCCGCACTCGCGCGTCGCATCGTAGGTGAACGTCGTGCCACACTCATCGTCGTTGCAGGACTAGTGGTGTACACACTCCTCGTCGGCGCGGCACCCTCAGTGGTGCGCGCGGCGATTATGGGTTCGCTGAGTGTCCTTGCGCTTCACTATCATCGTCAAAACGATGCGCTCAACGCGCTGGGCGCGGCGGCGCTCGTGATGCTCGCGCTTAACCCGTTCTCGTTGTACGATGTGGGTTTTCAACTCAGTTTTCTCGCGACGCTTGGTTTGATTTTGTATGTCGCGCCGCTAAACGCTACGTTCGAAAATTTTTTCGCGCGTTTCACCACTTCCGAACGCGCCAAGCGAATCGTTGGCGCGCTGAGCGATTCCTTCATCGTTACACTCGCCGCGCAAATCACAACCACACCACTCATCGTCTTTGTCTTTCACCGTTTTTCGCTCATTGGCTTGCTCACCAACTTGATCATTCTGCCGGTGCAACCTGCGGTGATGATTGGTGGTGGATTGGCAACTATCGCAGGAATGATTCTACCACCGCTGGGACAAGCGATGGCGTGGATCGTGTGGGTGTTCCCCGCGTTTACGATTGCCGTCGTGCAATTCACCGCGCAACTGCCTTTCAGTTCCATCGAGATTGGACGTTTCGATGTGATGATGCTTGCGGCGTACTATGTTGCGTTGTTCGGATTGACGCGCCTCGGTTGGCAAACGATTCGCGCGCACATCACGGCGCGTCCTGCATTCGCGCTCGGTCTCGCGCTGGTCGTGGGGGTGTGGGGATGGAACGTTGCGCTGACCGCGCCCGATGGCAAAACGCACCTGATTTTTCTCGATGGTGGCACGACGATTGTGCAATCGCCGCGCGGTGCGCGCGTAGTGATTGATGGTGGCGCATCACCGAGCGCGACACTTGCCGCACTCGGTCAACGAATGCCATTCTGGGAACGCGGAATTGATCTCCTCGTGATGATGGACGCGGACGATGATCGTTTGAGCGCGCTGATTGCGTTGCTCGAACGTTACGATGTACGGCAAATCGTTCAAGTGCGCGCGCCGACAAAACCGAGTGTGGCGCACTTGAAATGGCAAGACCTTGTCGCGACCAAACGCGTGCCAAGCGCGGAGGTGCACGCGGGGATGATGATTCAGTTAGACAACGATCAACGGCTGGAGATTCTTTGGACGCGGGAAGAAACATCGTCGGCGGTGGTGCGTTGGCGCGCGGGCGCGCTCGCGTTTCTGTTCGCGTCCAGCGCGAGTATCGAAGACCAGAACGCGCTGTTGCGAGCAGGCGAAGACCTAACAAGTGTGATATTGGTCGCGCCGCGCAAAGTGACGAACGATTTTGCGGACGCCGTGGACCCGCGCATGGTGTTGTTCACGGCACGCACCGCGCGCGAGCAACCCACACCCGATACGCTTGCTGCGCTTGTGCGCGCGACTATCTTGTCAACGCGCGAGCGTGGTGTGATCGAGATAATTATCGAGGACAATAGTTTGAGTGTTCGCTAGTTAGGACTTTGTCAAGGTCGAATCATACACGTTTGGGTTTGTCACGCTGAGCCCTTCCTTTGCTTCACTACGGTGATCGGCGCGCTGACCGAGGCTTATTTTCCCAAGGCCAACCGCTTGACGTTTATCGAGTTTTTGGAGCAGATTCTGCAAACCTATCCCACTGGAACGATCCTTTTGATTTTGGACAATGCGCGGTATCATACAGCGCGGGATGTGATGAAATGGCTAGAACAGCATCCCTGCTTGACAATTCTCTGGTTGCCTAAATACGCCGCAGAGTTGAATCCGATTGAGAAGCTGTGGTGGTATCTCAAGAATAAGGTGTCAGCGAACCGTTGCTATCCTACCATAGAAGATTTGCTGAAAGCCGGGAAAGCATTTCTGGCTCAGATGGATAGAGAAGAAATCCTGCAACTGACCTCATTGCTACCGAAAAAAACTTTTGCATAGTTACTTAGCACTGCCTCAGCCACGTTTACCGTACAAGAAGACAGACGAATCTACTTACCTCTCATCACCAAGTAGAACAAAATATAGAGGCTTTGTGTCAACACGCAGTTCGTTATCGCTGCTGAGATTGTTTGTTTAATCGAGCAAACAAGCCCCACAGTCAAACACCTGTGGGGCTTGTGCATTTTACGTTATGACTTGTGCATATTTCTATGACATCGAATTGCCATCCGTTTGTTCCGCGAGTATCTTTCGGATAGCCACTTGGAGTGGCGCCAAATCTCGTTGCACAGTTTGCCAAATGATGTCAAGGTCAACACCAAAGTACTCATGAACTACAATGTCACGCATCCCCATAATGTCGTCCCACGGCACATCCGCATAGCGTTGACGCAATGAACGCGGTAGATGGCGTGCGGCTTCGCCAATCGTCTGCAAGGCGTGAATGACCGCATACACTTTTTCATCATTCGCTTCAAACTTTTCCTGCGTGATACCCGCCGTAAAACGTTCTACTTTTTCGACATTGTCCAAAATATCCAGCAAATAATCCACGTGGGTTCGTTTGCGCTTCATTCGACAGGAATTACCTCAGCAAGAATGTAACGACCGATGTGCGGCTTGAGCGTCTTCTTCAACACCAGATCAACAGGTATGCCGGTCAACTGACTAAGATAGCGTTTCAGACGCACGAACTCTAACAACGTGGGCGTACGCTCAAACTCGACCAGCACATCCAAGTCACTACGTTGGCGTGGCGCGCCACGCGCATATGAACCAAAAATACCCAGCGATTTGACCGCGTAGCGTTCGCGTAGTTCAGGCAAATGCGCACGCAAGACGCGCTGGGCGCGCACAAATCGGCGATTGGAGTCATTTGTTCTGGAATTAGCGCGAAGAGTCTTCTTTGGAGTTGGCATAGTTGTTCTCTCACGCATCATTATAGCATCCAATCACATTTGCATCAAATCGAAAATTGTGCTACGTTCATAGGGAGAAAGACGTAGGGCTTTGTCAAAGTCGAGCGGGAACCGCTCCAATCAATTCTACTGAATTTCGCATAAATAATCGAAAGCCGGTATGCTGTGGAGCATGCGACCCTATGGCTCTCCACAACAATTGGAAAGACAGCGACAGTATGCGCTCCAGGTGCTCAAAACCTGCAAGAGCCTCACTGCCGTTGCACAAGCCGTTGGTGCATCAGTGAGTTCGGTCTGGGAATGGCAGCAAGCTTATCGAAAATACGGTGCCAAAGGCTTATGTGCTAAGCCGACCCCCGGACGCCCAGCAGTATTGTCGCCCACCCAGAAGAAGAAACTCGTGCAACTGCTTCTGCGTGGGCCAAAGGCGGCAGGTTTCGATACGGAGCTCTGGACACTCAAACGCGTCGCCAAAGTAATTCAACGTCAATTTAAAGTGCGTTATCATCCGGGACATGTGTGGAAACTCCTAACCCAGCTCGGTTGGAGTTGCCAGAAACCGGAACGCCGCGCCGTACAGCGCGATGAAGCCGCCATCGCCCACTGG
>JAOACU010000096.1 GCA_026417715.1 Anaerolineae bacterium
GTATAACGCCATGTGTGTAAAGACGTTGACGAAAGACCATCTCTCCAAAATCTTTGTCGGCGGTCAACAATATGGCAGGTTCTTGATTTGCCAAGGCGAGCACGCTATCGTCGGAAATTCCCGGTTTCATCTCAGCAACATACCACACGCGATGCCCATCTTGCCGCAGACGTTCAACGATTTGACGGTCAACACTTTCGTCAGCCAAGAAATTCATGTCGCTGCCTCGGTCACAGGATAAATCACATCAGCCCGCAACGCTTCTTTGGCAAATGCGATTGCCGCTAACACTGCTTCGCGCGTCAGCCGAGGATGAGCATCAAGAATTTGTTCGATTGTTTCACCCGCTGCCAGTTTTTCCAAAATCAATTCAACTGTGATGCGCGTGCCTGCGATAACAGGTTTGCCCATCATCACATTCGGATTGGATATAATCCATTGCTTTTGCATAATTTGTATCTCCAGTCCTAGGGATTTGGCACTTGCATCTACACGTTTACTTTTTGCTTGGCAGCCGCACACCCCACGTGCGCGTGACCGGCACAACAAACATCACGCCTGAATGAGGTTTGTTAAAATCACCGATGACTTGCTCCGCCGCTTGGATTGCGCGTTCAAGTGTTGGCTCATCCTCGATCACACTGAGTACGATTTGATTGTTATTGCGATCACTGGTCAGCAAGGATCGTAGCGAAGGCATCAGCGGCATATCATCGCGATAGGCGTGCTCTTCCAGGCGACGCGCGCCTACGCCGTCGAGAATCGTCATACCTGGCACACCTGCGCGTTTCCAAGCGTTTAGAATATCGGATAATTTTTCGGGATCGTCCAAGATGAGGACGAGCAGATTAGCCATTCGTCACCTCCACAGAGGCAAATGCCCAACGCAACAAAAGCGGAGTGATCAGTGTCGTCACCAGTACCATCACAACAACACCCGCGTAGACACTATTGTTGATGATATCATTTTTCAATCCGATCATTGCGACAATGAGACCGACTTCGCCGCGCGAAACCATTCCGATTCCCACGCGCAATCCTTGTTGTGCGGATAATCCGCCGAGCCACGCGCCCAAACCACAGCCCACGATTTTGCTGATAACGGCAACAATAATGATGGCAACAACGAGCCAGATTTCATTACTTTGCAAGAGATGCGCATCCGCGCCCAAGCCGATGCTAATCAGAAAGATGGGCACAAAGAACGCATACGCCAGCGTGTGCATCCCACGCTCGATGGCGTGGCGTTGCGAAGTACGCGCGAAGAACAAGCCCGCCAAAAACGCGCCCGTGATGGCGGCAATCGCACCGAGTTCTTCCGCCGCCCAAGCGTAGAACAAGGTGACGCTCAAGGTGAGTGCCATCACACCTTCGCTGATAGGCAGCGCGCTGACCCAATCCACCAAGCGCGGCAACAATTTGGCACCGATGAAAACAGCCACGCCGAGAAAAAGAACTTCTTGCCCGATGAGGACGCCAACATTCACCGATTCCATCTTTGTTCCGTTGAAAGCGAGAAACAACGCCAGAATGATGATGACGATCACATCATCAATCACTGCTGCACCAAGTAACACTGTGCCTTCGCGACTTTGCAAGCGTCTCAATTCCATCAAAGTCTGTGCGGAGATACTCACACTTGTCGCCGCCAAGATGATGCCGATGAAAATGCTATGAGACAAATCGTATCTAAAAAGCAACCCAACGGGAATCGCCAACGCGATGGGTGCCACCACACCGAGCGTACCAGCCAGCGTAGACACCTTGCCCGCACGTAACATCGCTTGCAAATCCATTTCGAGTCCGGCAATGAACATCAAAAAGATGACGCCTAGTTCGCCCAACTCGCGAATGACAGCAGAGAGATATTGATCGGTAAAGACAGGCGGACTGAAAAGGTTCAACATCGTGGGTCCCAAGACAAGTCCCGCTAACAATTCACCCAGCACGGCAGGTTGTCCTAGCCGTACGCTCACATAGCCCATTGACTTGGCGGCAAGAATGATGATGCCGAGTGCGAGAACAAGTTGCAAAGTTGGGGTCATTGTTTATCCTTCGATGGTGAGGACTGCCGAGCCGCGTATCTGACTTGCTTTGAGCAATTGCAAGGCGCGATTTGCCTCGCGCAATGGAAAAATTTCGATTTCGGTCTTCACAGGAATTGCGGCGGCGATGCGCAATAGTTCTTCTGCATCTTGCCGCGTGCTGTTGGCAACGCTCGTCACAACGCGCTCGTGATACAACAGCGGGTAATCGAGTTGTGGAATCGGTGAACTGTACACGCCTGCGTGCGCGACCACGCCGCCTTTACGCAACACACGTAACGCGTCGCGCACCAAATCACCGACAGGCGCAAACACAATTGCGCGATCGAGGAGACGCGGCGGTGTATCACCCGCACGACCCGTCCACACCGCACCGAGTTGACGCGCCAGCGCGCGATGTTCTTCACTGCGCGTGAACACGTACACCTCACACTCCCAATGCCGCGCGATTTGCAACACGATGTGCGCGCTCGACCCAAAGCCGTACAAGCCAAGTCGTTCGCCGCGTTGCACGCCACACACGCGCAGCGCGCGGTAACCGATGATACCACCACACAACAACGGCGCGGCGTGCGCGTCGTCGAACGCGTCAGGAATTTTGTACGCAAAGTTTTCGTTGACGACGACGTACTCGGCATAGCCGCCGTCCGCGTGTTGCCCTGTAAACCGCGCGTTTTCGCAAAGATTTTCCAGACCGCGCGCGCAGTACTCGCACGCGCCGCACGTCCAATTCAGCCATGCCACACCGACGCGTTCACCCACGCGAAAACGTGTCACGCGCGCGCCGATACTTTCGACCACGCCAACGATTTGATGTCCGGGGATAATCGGCAACTTGGGGAGCGCGAGTTCGCCTTCGACCGTGTGCAGATCGGTGTGGCATACACCACACACGCGCACCGCAATTCGGATTTCATCATCGCGCGGTATCGGCGTTTCGACGCGCGCGAACTCTAGTGGATTGTCTTCCGCGCGGTGCGGCTGCCGTAACAGCATTGCGTTCATAGCGATTATCGTATTTCGTATTGCGTATTCCGTTCACATCTCACGCAATACGCAATACGCATTACGTAATACGCATCACGCCTCACGCCTCACGTCTCACGCCTTACTCTTCACCAACACCGTCCACGTGCCCTCTTGCACCACTTCATCGCGCTGATTGAGCACGCGCGCGTCAAAGATGACAAAGCCACCGCCCAATGCTTTCATCGCTTTGGTTTGCTTGACTTGGGCAACCAGATGCACCGTGTCGCCGATTTTCACCGGCGCTTTGAACTTCCACTCCAAACTGATGAATGCAATCGCCGTGCCATCCAGAAAACCGAGTTGCATCCCCAAGCCCGTCGCTACCGACAAGACGAGCAAACCGTGTGCGATGCGTTCACCAAATGGCGTGGTCTTGCCAAACTCGGCGTTGGTGTGAATGACGTTGAAATCGCCAGAAATGCCGGCAAAATTCACAATGTCCGCTTCGGTAATCGTGCGCCCGTGCGAAACAACTTTTGTCCCTTCCGTGAATTCTTCAAAGTACATTCCACGTGGACGATAACCTTCGTTCATTGTTGCCTCCCTTTCAAAGTATGAAGTATGAAGGCGGAAGTATGAAGAAGATTTTCATACTTCATACTTCTGCCTTCATACTTGCGTAAGGTGTGTCCACACCACACGCAACCCAATCGCAATCAAAATCACACCGCCGACGAGTTCCGCGCGCTTGCCCCACGCGGCTTGCATGCGGCGTCCTAGCAACATCCCTGCAAGGGTCATCGTGGCAGCCACAATGCCGATGATGACACTAGGAAGCCACAAGTTGACGCGCAACATCGCCAAACTCAAGCCGACGGCGAGCGCGTCAATGCTTGTGGCAATCGAAAGAACGATGAGACTAAAACCGCGCGTGGGATCGAGCGCATGTGACGTTGGTTCATCGCTGAACGATTCGCGCACCATTCGCCCGCCGACCAACGCAAGGAGCGCGAACGCAATCCAGTGATCGAATGCGGCAAAAAATTGTTGCACCGCATCGCCGATGAACCAACCGATGAGTGGCATCAAAAATTGGAACAAGCCAAAGTGGAACGAGAGTCGAAAGAGTTGGCGCGCGGTGCACGCAAGACACGCGCCCACGCCGAGTGCGACAGCAAACGCGTCCATTCCCAAACTGGGCGCGATGAGTAGAATCGAGAGCCAATCCATAATCGTCGAGACCTGTGAGGTCTCCAAGACCTCACAGGTCTAACATCTCAGCGCTTGAACGCGCGCAAGCCGGCGTACTCGGCGGCTTCGCCCAATTCCTCCTCGATACGGAGCAACTGATTGTACTTGGCAACGCGTTCACTGCGCGCAGGCGCGCCTGTCTTGATTTGCCCTGCGTTTACCGCCACGACCAAATCAGCAATCGTCGTGTCTTCCGTTTCACCCGAACGATGCGACACAATCGTCGTCCAACCCGACTTGTGCGCGAGTTCGATGGCGCGCAACGTCTCGCTGAGCGTGCCGATTTGATTCAACTTGATGAGAATCGAATTGGCGGCGTGGAGTTCTAGTCCCTTTTTCAATCGCTCGACATTCGTCACGAACAAATCATCGCCGACGATTTGAATCTTGTCGCCAAGTTTTTTCGTCATCGCGACCCACGCGTCCCAATCGTCTTCGGCAAGCCCATCCTCGATCGAAAGGATCGGGTACTTTTTCACCCAGTCGGCATAGAACTCGATCATCTGCTCGCCGTTGAGGGTGCGTCCTTCTTTGCGCAGATGATACTTGCCATCCGCATACAGTTCGGACGCGGCAGGATCAAGGCAGATGAAGACTTGCTCACCGGCTTTGTAACCGGCTTTTTCGATTGCCGTGAGAATCACTTCGATGGCTTCGACATTCGATTTGAGCGCGGGCGCGAATCCACCTTCGTCACCGACATTAGTGCTGTATCCTTTGTCCTTCAGCACTTTTTTGAGCGCTTGATAAATTTCCGCGCCCCACCGCAACGCCTCGGCAAACGATTCGGCACCCGTCGGCGCAATCATAAACTCTTGCAAGTCGGTGGACTGCCAATTGGTGTGTGTGCCGCCGTTGAGGATGTTCATCAACGGCACCGGCAACGTGCGCGCATGCACACCACCGATGTAACGATACAACGGCAGATGTAGCGATTCGGCGGCGGCTTTGGCGACCGCGAGACTCACACCCAGAATCGCGTTTGCTCCCAAGTTCGATTTGGTCGGCGTACCATCCAAGCCGATGAGGAGCGCGTCAATTGCTTCTTGCTCGCGCGCGTCCCAGCCGACAAGTTCTTCGGCGATAGTAGTGTTGACATTCTGCACGGCTTTTAAAACACCTTTGCCGCCGTAACGATGCTTGTCGCCATCGCGCAACTCTAACGCTTCGTGCGTGCCCGTAGACGCGCCGCTGGGCACTGCCGCGCGCCCAAACGAACCATCGTCCAACAGCACATCCACTTCGATGGTGGGATTGCCGCGCGAATCCAAAATTTCTCGCGCCACAATTTCTTCAATGATTGCCATTGTCATCACTCCTTGTCACAAATTTTATTCCTTCAACGTACAATCCTCTAGATGCAATCGGATAGCGTCCTTGATATTTTCAAGGGCTTGTTCGTACGTGTCACCTTGACTGTAACATCCTTGCAAACGCGGGCAATAAACAAAATAACCATTCTCGTCTTTTTCGACAACCACCGGCAAATGAAAAACAGTCGTGGTTGACCGCGTTTCTCGATCCATTGCCTTTTTCATTCCCGCCTCCTTATCGCAAGGCAGGCACAAGACCCGCCCCTACTGTCACACCCAAATTCCCGGAATTTTTTCTCCGCATTTAGGACACGCGCCGCGTCCTGTCAACTCATCGCGCAGAATGCGATACGCATACCGCTCGACGAGCACGGTGTTGCACTTGGGACAATACGTGTTCTCGTAATTTTTCACACTGCCCGGCAAATTGCCCGCATAGACGTAATGCAAACCGGCTTCTTGTCCAATCTCTGCCGCGCGAATCAATGTGGACGCCGGCGTAAAGCGCGCGTCCGTCATCTTGTAGTCAGGATGAAACGCGGTGACGTGCCAAGGAATATCGGGCGACACAGACCGAATGAATTGCGCCGCGTCCATCAACTCTTCGTTCGAGTCGTTGAAGCCGGGAATGACCAACGTGACGATTTCCACCCAAAAGCCCATCGCGTACGCAAGTCGAATCGTATCGAGGACGTGCTTGAGCGCGGTGCCGAGTTTGCGGTACTGCTTGTCCTGCATCGTCTTCAAATCAATCTTGTAGCCGACGACGTACGGACGAATGAATTCAAGCACCTCGCGCGTGGCATTGCCATTCGAGACGTAAATGCCGCGAATGTTGTATGCCTGCGCCCGTTTGAAGATTTCGACTGCCCACTCGCTGGTGATGAGCGGCTCGTTGTACGAACTGCCGATGAGTTGTGCACCCGTACGTCGCGCAATGTTGACAACTTGTTCGGCAGAGACGCGCTGTGGTGTGTAACCCGCATCAGGATCGCGCAATGCCTGCGAAATGTCCCAGTTCTGACAATTCGCGCAATGCAAATCACAACCCAGCATCCCAAAAGTTAGCGTGATCGAACCGGGAAGAATGTGGAAGAACGGCTTTTTTTCGGTGGGGTCGGGATTGAGTGAAATAACGTAACCGTGCGGAACAAACAACGTGCCACCACGATTGTAGCGCACTTGGCAAATGCCGCGTGCGCCATCGTTAATAACGCAACGATGCGCGCATGCCAAACAGCGCACACGCGCGCCATCGAGTTTTTCGTACAGCGTACCTTCGCGCGTCATTTCATCCAAGACGCGCGCAAGCGGCACATCGCCAGCCAGCGGGGGACGAATCGGATAATTCACACCACGCGTATAACACAGGGCGCGGCGTTTGTCAAACGTAATCGCCTTGGCTGTAAGTGTTACAAAACGTAACGAAACAATAACAATCGCGTAACTCTACCACTGTCATTCAGGAACGGTTGACTCACGCATCACACATCACGTATCACGCAATACGAAATACGCAGTATTCGGTGGTCGGTATTCAGTATCCAGTGTTCAGTGTTCAGTTGGTCAGTTTTGCGTTTGCCGTTGCTTTGTTTTTCCTTTAACTATTTTCTCAGTTGCTTTTCATTCGCTTCTCATCTTGCTCAACGATACTGATGGCAAAGTTGGAGGATGCCAAGAGTCGCGGAGCATATTGGCGGCAATATCTGAACCCGGGCAAAAGATGCCGGAGCATTCCCCTGTTCAGAGGGATACGCTCCATCCTCCAACCTGAATACAAGCGTTCATTCTTCTCCTCCTTGGGCAACGCCACACAGTTGGCGCATACCCCCCTCCTCCTTGTGCAACGCGTCGTCGGCAGAAATGCTGGCGGCGCGTTGACGCGTTTAGCAAGGCGCGTTATAATCTCCAAGATGTCACATCACGGAGATCAGAGATTAGAGATTAGAGAGCAGTCAGCGATCAGCGGTCAGCGGTCAGCGGTCGGTGGTCGGCGGCTTGCCCTGAGCGCAGTCGCAGGGTCATCCGTCATCCGTCACGCACTTGTGCTTGTCGGTTGCGCGGTATTTTTCGTCACCGCAAGCGCGCTGGCGTTTATGACTCTGCGCGATTATCAGACGAACACGCGCGGCATCGAGTTTGGCGCGCGCGCGGAAACATCGTTTGGTGTCAACGTCGCGCTCGAACAATACTCAGATGACGATTTGACGCGCGCGCTCACACTGATTCGCGCTAGTGGCTTGCGTTACATTCGACAATTTTTTTACTGGAACGATTTGGAACTGCGTCCCAACGAATTTGTTTGGTCAACTGCCGACCGCATCATCACGCGCGCAAGTGAATTCGACTTGCACATCGTTGCGGTGATTGTGACGACTCCCACTTGGGCGCGTCACCCCGGCGAAGCCGATTTGCTCTACGCGCCTCCTGCCAACCCCGATGATTACGCGCGCTTTGTTGCCGCGTTTGTGCAACGTTACGGTGACCGCGTGCGTTACATTCAAATTTGGGACAATCCCAACGTGCATCCGTTCTGGGGGCGTCGCAACGCCGACCCATTTGACTATGCCGCACTCTTGCGCGCTGCCGCGACGCGCGCGCGCGCGGTGAATCCGCAGGTGAAAATTCTATCGGCGGGACTTGCACCAAGTCGTGAATTGATTCGCGGGCATCCCGACTATTCCGACATTTTGTTTTTGCGCGGCTTGTACGAAATCGGCGCGCAAAATTATTTCGACATCGTCGGTGCAAAACCATACGGAATGTGGTCGGGTCCCGATGATCGGCGCGTGGACAAGGAGGTATTTAATTTTTCGCGCGTGATTCTCTTGCGCGACGAAATGCTCGCGTACGGCGATGCGTCCAAGCCAATCTGGGCAGTCGAGTTCGGTTGGAACGCGTTGCCACGCGATTGGCGCGGCGCGTCGTCGCCTTGGGGCACCGACACGGAGGAAACGCAAAGCGCGCGACTCGCCAGCGCGGTGCAACGCGCGCGACGTGAATGGGCGTGGATGCCGGTGATGATTGCACAGACGTTTCAACCCAACGCGCCGAGCGACGATCCTGTGTGGGGCTTTGCGCTTGTGGACAAGAATTTGCAACCGCGCGCGCTGTACACCGCGCTCACGCACGCCATCGCCGAACCGGTTTCACCCCTGTCATTCGATTTCACGCGATTCTATGCGACGCTCGGCGCGTGCGCGCTTGTCGCGCTGGTGAGTGCGTGGTTTGGCGCACGCGCGGCGTGGCAACTATCGTGGGAGCGCGCGTGGCAAAGCATCGAAGCGCGTTGGCGCGCGTTACCTGAACTTGCACAATTCGCGTTGCTCGCAATTTCAACACTCGCACTCTACTACTCCCCACACCCAGTTTTGAGTTTTGCCTTCCTCGCGCTCCTTGTTTTTCTCTTTGCACTGCGTCTCGACTTGGGCTTGGCAATCACCGTGTTCACAGTTCCGTTCTACCTTCTACCCAAGAAACTGCTTGGTAACGCGCAGTTCTCGATGGTCGAGTTGTTGGTGTTGGTTTTGGTAGCGGCGTGGATTCTGCGTCGGGGTTTAAAGTTCAAGATTCAAGGTTCAAGGTTTCAAGTTTCAAGTTCCGAGGTTCGAGGTTTACGCGCTAACCTTGAACTTTTAACCTCGAACCTTAAACCTGTAACCTCAAACCTTAAACCACTCGACATCGCGGTCATCGTTTTTGTGCTTCTTGGCTTGATCTCGGTCAAGACCGCGTCCAATTTCGGTGTGGCGATGCGCGAGTTTCGTGTAATCGTGCTCGAACCCGCGGTGTTGTACGCGCTCATTCGCGCGTCGAATCTTTCGCCGCGCGCGGTGGAACGCATCGTCTATGCGTTTGTTTTGTCTGGTGTTGCCGTATCGCTTATCGCGCTGTATCAATTTTTCTTCACCGATTGGGTCATCGTTGCTGAAGGCGTGCGACGCGTCC
>JAOACU010000097.1 GCA_026417715.1 Anaerolineae bacterium
GCGGATACGGGCATGTGGATTTCAGACGACATTCGACAAAGGATTCTGACTCTGGCGGGTGAGAAGTAATACAACATGCACATCTGCAAACACACGCCCCACGCCAACGGCAGGACGTTGTGCAATGAGGAGGAAGTTTTGCGGGGAATCTTGCTGACGCCACGAACCGTAGTCGTTACATGGTTTGTTCCCCTGCGTCCCCTGTGCCCGCACTCCCCTGCGAATCCAAAAAATCTTGCAAGATGACAGCGGCGGCAATCGCATCGAGATGCCGCCGCGATTTTTTGCCACGCGCGCCTGTCGCATGCACGCGTTGTGTGGCTTCGATGGTGCTCAGGCGTTCGTCCCAAAACGTGAGTGGTAAACCCAGTGCTTGCGCAAGCGCGTGCGCGTACGTCTTCACTGCCTCCGCTTGCGCGCCGTACGTGCCATCCATATTGCGCGGCAAACCAACGACAAGATGCGTCGCATCGTACGCGCGCACAAGACGTGCCAACGCGCGCGCGTCGTGTTCTAACGCAACGCGTTCAATCACGTCTAACGGTGTCGCAATGCGTACTTCAGTGTCACCACACGCAACACCAATCCGTTTATCACCAATATCCAAGCCGAGATATTTCACGGGATTCCTTTGTGTTCACGCATCACGTATCACGTATCACGTATTGCGTATCACGTATTGCGTCCCTTCGCTCACAAGCCTCCGTCCTCCGTCATTTCTCCACCACCGGCGTTTCGATGAACACCGCGATTCGGAATGCCAAGAAGGGTAGCAGGGGCCAGCCCGGTGGCGTAACGCGCACGATGGGTGGTTGGGCTAGTTGGATTTGGCTCGTCAAGTACGTTTGCGCATCGTCCACTGTTTTGCCTTGCAGTGCCGCCGCGACTTTGCCGGGATCGAGTTGCGGCGCGGCATAGCCAATCGCGCGCACGGGCTGGCGCAGTTGAATCCCCTGATACTTGCCACCCGCTAGCATTTCGACGCGCACGCTGTTGGGGAGCAATTGATAGCCCGCAGGGAGTTGACGTTGCAACAGAGTGCTCATCAACAAATTCAGATTGTCGCGATCCACTGCCAAGCCGAACACATCCGCGCTCAACGTTAGATTCAACACATCGGCGGGTTCATCTACCGCGCGGTCGAACAAGCGGTTCGTCGCGTACACCTGAATCGAATCAGGCGGAATGAACTCGTCAGGTTTGAGCGCGGGCGCGAGGACACTGTAGGCGTTCTGTCGAATTTGCGCGAGGACTTGATCTTCCAACTTTTTGCGATCCGCTTCGGTCGCCACGCGCACAGGACGCACTGTGCCACTTGTCGTTGGCTTGGTGTTGATGACGCGCACTGCCAGCGCCAGCGATCCTTCGACGACGTTGATGGCAAGTTCCTTGACGTTGCCGCTGGGACCAGGATCAATCGCTTGAATCGGTGCTTCGACGCGCGCACCAACTTGCGCGGGCAACGTGGCGGTCAGCGTCGTGGTGAAACGGATCGGTACGCCGGTGCTCGTTGCTACGACCGTGCCTTGTGGCACAATCGTTTCTTCCGCGCGCAAATTCGTAAAGACGACGCTCCCCGTTGCACGCGCATCGGGCATCGTTTTGGTCGTGGTCGTGCGTAGTGAACCAGTGCCACTCGTTTCGCGCAAGAGACGACGCGCAGGGACCGAGCGCATCGCCGAACTAACGTACGGCACGGACGAATCTATCACGATTTCCGTCGTGGTGGTGAGTGCCATCGGCGCGGGCACGATGTACACTTGCGCGGCAGGGATGACGAATGGCATCGCAACGCAAATGATCAACACGATACTCGCGGCGCCGAGCAACTGCCAACGCCACTCGCGGATGAACCGCGTGATACGCGAATCGCTGACCGATTCAGGTGGCGGAGGTGGTGGTACGCTGGGAGTGATGACGGAGGTGGTTTGCTTGGGTGGGCGCATCTTCCAGCGCGCGAATTGCGCTTGGGCGATGGAGCGAAAAACCGGAAAACCGTACTCTTCCGCGCGTTCGCGCAAAGTCTCGTCGTGCAACACCAGCGCGATCTGCGCACCCAAATCATCGGCAGCGCGCCGCAGGAGGGGAAAACCACTTGCGCCTTCGAGAAACGCACAGCGGCGCGGCACGACCAAAATCAAATGCGCCAACTCGGCGCTCTCGATGCGCGCGCGAATCGCCACAATGTCGTCGTCGGGCTGGAGTTGAATGACTTGGTGCATAGCGGACGAAAGACGAAAGACGAAGGACGAACGTTCGTCCTTCGTCATCCGTCATCGTTGGGCGATGAGTGTGGGGGCTTGGGCAATGGCTTCGGCAAGACGCGTCACATCCTTGCCGCCGGCTTGGGCGATGGTCGCGCGCCCGCCACCGCCGCCGCCGATGATGCGCGCAATCGGTCGAATGATTTGCACCGCATCGTAACCGCGTTCCACCAAATCGGGTGTGACCATCACCACGAGGTTCGGTTTGTTGTCCATCACCGCGCCGAGAACAACGATACCCGAACCGAGTTTGTCTTTCAACCAATCACCGATTTCGCGCAGCATCTCCATATTCGCGGCATCCACTTGGGTCGCGAGGACGCGCACATCGTTGACGGTTTGCGTGTGACCAAGTAGCGATTCCACCTCGCGCCGCGCCAACTCGCGCTGCAAGCGTTCGATTTCTTTTTGTTGCGCGTCGCGTTCACGCAAGAGCACCAGCACTTGCC
The DNA here is from genome assembly GCA_026417715.1 of Anaerolineae bacterium. GTDB lineage: Bacteria > Chloroflexota > Anaerolineae > UBA4142 > UBA4142 > VGOB01. Next base: position 2,714 of record JAOACU010000097.1, read on the forward strand.
GATCCACTTGATCAGCACTCGTGCGCAAGTACGCCGCTGTGCGTTCCAAGCACCCCAAGCGATCGTGCAACAATTTGACGACACCGCGTCCAGTTACCGCTTCGATGCGTCGCAATCCCGAACCGATGGACGATTCGCTCAAGATGTGGAACGCGCCGATTTGACTCGTGCGCGTGACGTGTGTGCCACCACACAACTCTTGGCTGTAGAATTGCGGTGGCTGTCCGATTTGAATGACGCGCACGTGTTCGCCGTACTTTTCGGTGAAGAGCGCGATGGCGCCGCGCGCGACCGCATCGTGATAACTCATCTCGACCGGCGTCACGTTGAAATCAGCAAGGATGGCGTCGTTGACCGCCGCTTCGATGCGATCGAGTTCGTCTTGGGTGAGCATCGCGCCGTGACTGAAATCGAAACGAAAACGATCGGGCGCAACGAGTGAACCACTCTGCTGCACGTGTTCGCCCAGCACATTGCGCAGTTCACGATGCAAGAGATGCGTGGCGGTGTGATTGCGCATAATGTCCCAACGTCGCGCGTGATCCACTTCCGCCACCGCGCGATCACCGACGCGCAGTGTGCCTTTGATGACTTTGCCGATGTGCACGACCAAGTCGGGAAGCGGTTTGCGCGTGTCGGTAATCTCGATTGCCCAAACGATGTTCTCGTCTTCGATTAGCGCGCCATCCACGATGTTGGCGTACTGCACGATGCGTCCTGTGTCACTCACCTGTCCACCCGATTCGACGTAGAAACAGGTTTGCGGCACAATCACTTCGACACTTTCGCCGACGCGCGCAGTGTCCACCAACTCACCATTGCGAATGATGCCAGCGACCGTTGTTTCGACGCGCGTGCCGATGTAGGGGTTGTGGACGACGCCATCGGGCACCACGCGGTCTTTGATGACGTTGTAAGTGGCTTCCGTTTCCAAATCGAGTTGACTGATAGCGGACGCCGCGCGCGAACGTTCGGCTTGTTCTTCCATCGCGCGACGAAAGCCAACTTCGTCCACTGTCAAGCCGTGTTCACGCGCAATATCGCGCGTGAGTTCAAGCGCAAAGCCGTATGTGTCGTGCAACTTGAATGCATCGGCGCCGCTGATTTCGGTTTTGCCGTGCGCTTTCACATCGGCAATCAACTCATCGAGCAATGCCAAGCCACTGCGGAGAGTTTTTTGGAACCGCTCTTCCTCTTGCCGCGTCGTCTTCAAAATCACATCGCGCCGCTTGAAAAGTTCGGGATAATGATCGCCCATCAGTTCGATCACGGTCGGGAGCACATCGCTCAGGAACGGTTCTTCGAATCCCAAGAGATGACCGTGTCGCACCGCGCGGCGGAGAATCATTCGCAAGACATAGTTGCGTCCTTCGGTGCCGGGCACAACACCATCGGCAATCAGGAACGCGATCGCGCGCGAATGATCGGCGATGACGCGATACGATGCGATGTGTTGTTCCATCTGCGCTTTGTCGTGTCCCAAGAGTTTGCGCGTGCGTTCGAGAATCGGCTTGAACAAATCGGTGTCATAGTTGGAGGGCTTGTTCTGCAAGACCATCGTGACGCGTTCCAGTCCTGCGCCGGTGTCCACCGATGGTTTGGGCAGTGGTTCGAGTTTGTACGTATCGCCATCGGCATAGCGATTGAACTGCATAAACACCAGATTCCAAATCTCGATGGTCTCTTCGCCACTCCCGTTGACGTACTCACGACGATTGTATTTGGGGTCTTTGGGACGTTCGCCGCGATAGTAGTGAATTTCCGAACAAGGTCCGCACGGACCCGTTTCACCCATCTGCCAAAAATTGTCTTTGCGTCCGAAACGAAGCACGCGGTCGGGCGATGCGCCGACCTTGACCCACCACTCGGCGGCTTCGTCGTCGGGTGGCACTTCGTCATCGCCTTCAAAGACCGTGAACCAGAGACGCGCAGGATCTATCCCATAGTATTCGGTCAATAGTTCCCACGCGAATCGAATAGCGTCTTTCTTGAAATAATCGCCGAACGAAAAATTGCCGAGCATCTCGAAGAAGGTGTGATGGCGCGGCGAAGGTCCGACGTTTTCCAAGTCGTTGTGTTTGCCCGAGACGCGCATACACTTTTGCGCGGTGACCGCGCGCGTGTACGCGCGTTTCTCGCGACCGAGAAACACATCCTTGAATTGCACCATTCCCGCGTTGGTGAAGAGAAGCGTCGGATCGCCGGCGGGAATCAGCGACGAACTAGGAACAATCGTGTGTTTGCGGCGTTTGAAATAATCGAGAAACGTTTGACGAATTTCACTCGAAGTAAGAGACATTGGACAACCCTATGCGATTGGAATTGTCTAAAACCTTGCACGACTTTCGCGAATGGCTTCGAGAATATCGCGTTTGGTGATTGGTAGTTTGACGCTCCGCACATCAAAAGGTGATGTCGAGCGCGGTTGTTCAGGACGAATGGTTACCGCGATTCGTTTATTCGTTGCATATTCGTTGAGGCGGTTTCTAAATCGTTTTCTCAAGTCTATACCTACCCGCGCGGATGAGATTATACCGCTAGACGAATTTTGGAAGGAAATCTTGCCACGAGTTTGGATTTGGGCAACTTGCCCGAGTGGTTGACAAACGTCACATTACCTTGTTCATCACACACCCAAACTTCACGCGCACCTTTGGCGAGATACAGCGTAATCTTGTCTTCGATCTCGGTGTAGGCGTTGGAAGGAGAAACAATCTCGACACAAATTTCGGGAGCCGACGAAAACGGCGTTTGATCGCGATGTTTTTTGAGAAACGCACTTGACGCCCACGCCACATCGGCGACCTTGACGCCGCTAGCCGTTTCGATAGAGCACTCGTTGATGATTTGTCCCCCGCGTAACAAGCGTCCCAAGAGAATGCCAATTTGCGATTGGTACATCCCGTGCCGATTGGATGCAGGCGTCATCACGATTCTCCCCTTGGCATCGAGTTCAATCTTGTAGGGCAGATTCTGGAGCGATTTGTCCTTGAGGACATCAGCCCACCGTAACATCGCTACCTCCGTGTACCAGTCATTTTAGTCGAACACTCTACGAATGTCAAACAATCGCGCGATTGACCTAGGGCTTTGTCAAAGTTACCTCGGGAGTGGTTCGATTTGTCACGCTGAGCGCAGCGAAGCGTCTCAAGTCCTTTGAGAGATTCTTCGCTCCCTTCGGTCGCTCAGAATGACAGGGCAACACGACTTTGACAAAGCCCTACGATTGACCTTTTCTCTGTTTTGATTTAATATCGCATACAAACAAATCAACGGCTATGGGGGAGTAGCCCAAGGAGGAACAATGAACAAACAACAGTGGGCGATTCTCGGTGTGCTCGGGATCGCCGTGTTATGCTTGTACTGTGTTGGTGGGTTGGTCGTGCTCCAAACCCTGAGCGCGCCGAGTGCCCCACCAGATTCGGTTGCGCTCCAAGCTCGCAACACTGTGCTTGCATCTCCCACGCCGTTGGCAACTTTCACACCCACGACTACACCGACGCCACTGCCGACCGCCACGTGGGTGCTCGCGCCACCACCGACGCAAGCAGGTGCTACCGTCGTGGGTACGCGTGCTCCGCTCGCGCCGAACGTGACGCCGAGTGCGACGGTGGTTGGCACGCGCGCTCCACTCGCACCGAGTGCGACGGCTACACGTCGCGCCACCGTTCAACCTGTCGGACCAATTATGACGGCGTGGAGCAAAGCGCAAAACGTTACCACGTACCGTATCGAGTTCGATACGACAGTCAAAGGCAATCTCAGCGATATGCCCCCGGGCTGGGATCCCAACAAGGGGTTGTCGCTTTTCAATTTGACTGGCGCGGTCAGTGGCAAAGATTCGCACATCAAATTTCAAGGTCTCCTCGCAATGATCCTTACTGGTGATCCCACCAAGTCACTTGAAATTCTCACCGTTGATGGCAAGACCTATCTGCGCGGACCTTTGCCGATGTTCGGCGCGCTCGAAGACAAGTGGTACGTTTCAAGCGGGCAAACCCAATTCTCGATGAATATTAACGAAGGTGTGCCAGAGATACCCGACGACCCTGCGATTGATTGGAACGCGTTCAAAAAGACGGGCACCGAAACGCTCGATGGTCGGCGGTGCGATGTGTACACGGGCGACAAGAACGCGACGATGAAACTTTTCCAAGCGGCAAGTAGTGGAATGCCCAGTAGTGATGTGCTTGGCAATATCGAAAACGCCACGACCAGACTCTGGATTTGCGACGACGGCTATTTGCATCAATTGTTGATGAACATCGAAGGACGCGCCAAAGACAAGCCAACGGAAAAAGTGTCGTTGCAGATGCGCTTGCATATTTGGGATTTCAACGCTAACATCAAATTTACACCACCCGCTAATGCCGTACCTCTGCAAATGCCATCGTTCAATTTTGGTTTAGCGACACCGACGAGGACGAGATAACAGGAGTTGTACGCAATGTCCACCCTCTCACTCGATTTCATTTTGAAACGCGGCGTTGCCGAAATCATCGTGGAGGAAAATTTTCGGCGACGTTTAGCAGCGGGCAAGCCGTTGCGTTTGAAGATGGGGTTTGATCCTTCCAAACCCGATTTGCACATCGGACACGCGGTTGGTTTGCGCAAACTGCGTCAATTGCAAGAACTGGGACACACCGTTGTTTTGATCGTGGGTGATTGGACGGCGCAGATTGGCGATCCGTCGGGGCGCGATGAATCGCGCGTGATGCTGACGCCCGCCGAAGTGCAAGCGAATGCCAAGACGTATATGGATCAGTTTTTCACGATTGTGGATCGCGCGCGAACCGAAGTGCGTTGGCAGAGTGAATGGTTTGGCAAGTTTACGCTTGCCGATGTGTTCAACCTGACCTCACGGTTTACGTTTGCCGATATGATGGAGCACGAGACGTTCGACAAGCGCGTGAAAGAGGGCAAGCCGCTGTCGTTGATGGAGTTGATGTATCCGCTGTTGCAAGCGTACGATTCGATTGCGATAGACGCGGATGTCGAGTTTGGGGGGACGGATCAAAAATTTAACATTCTGGCAGGTCGGCAACTACAAGAACGCTTGGGCAAAACACCGCAAGAAGTTTTTCTCGTGCCACTTCTCGTCGGTACGGACGGCCGCAAAATGTCCAAGTCGTTCGGCAACACGATTGACCTCAAAGCCGATCCCAACGATATGTACGGCAAGGTGATGTCGCTCGTGGACGAGGTAATCATCGAGTACTTTCGCTGTGTGACCGATGTGCCCGATGCGGAACTCGTCGAGATGGAGCGCGCGCTGGCGACGCACAGTGTCAACCCGCGCGATCTAAAGATGCGTCTCGCGAGCGAAATCGTCGCGCAGTTTCACGGTGTGGAGGCAGCGCGCGCTGCCGAAGCCGAATTCGTCAAAGTGTTTCAGCAGCGCGAATTACCGAGCGAGATGCCAACATTTACACTCACAAGCGCGATGCCCATCATTGATTTGCTCGTGACAGCGGGCTTGGCATCATCGCGCAGTGAAGCGCGGCGATTGGTGCAACAAGGTGGTGTGCGTTGGAACGATACAACGATTGACAAAGCGGACGCTGTAATTCCACAGGAAGAAGCGGTGTTGCGGGTAGGACGGCGCAAGTTTGTGCGGTTGGTGGCTAACTGACGGTCATCAGTTGGTCAACGAGGGAGGGCGAAATGAGAACGCGTCTTTTGTTCAACGCTCTGTTGATGCTAGGGGTGCTGGCATGCGGGTTGCCGATCATCCTGTGCTTTGCTGTCACCTATGCGGCGAGTGTACCTCCTCCCCGTCCAGCAGGCGACGCTGTGGCTATCGTCTATGTGGAAGGACCGATCATCACCGGCGATTCCGAATTTTCGTCGGAAGGCGTCGCCCTTTCAGGAACAATCGTTAATCACTTGCACAGTGTCAAGACAAATGAATCTATCAAAGCAGTCGTGCTACGCGTGGATAGTCCAGGTGGTAGTGTAATTGCCTCGCGCGAGATTTATGACGCGGTGATGCAAGTGCGTGCAAGTGGCAAGCCCGTCGTTGCATCGTTGGGTGAAATCGCGGCATCGGGAGGTTATTACATTGTTGCAGGTGCCGATGTCATCTACGCGCATCCCGCGACGCTGACGGGCAGTATCGGTGTCATCAGCGTTTTTCGGAGTATCGAGGGGCTGAGCGAGAAAATCGGTGTCAAATTTACCGTGATCAAGAGCGGTCCGCACAAGGACGAGACATTCGGTTATCGTGATTTGACGGCTGAAGAGCGCGCCATTTGGCAAACGCTTATCAATGAAGTGTATGAAGATTTCGTGAGCGTGGTGGCACACGGACGCAACTTGACGCCTGAGCGTGTGCGTCAACTAGGCGATGGGCGCGTGTACACCGGCAGGCAAGCGCAAGCCGTTGGCTTGGTGAACGACCTGGGCGATCTGGAGGATGCCGTCAAGACAGCGGCGAGTCTGGCAGGTATGTCTGGTACGCCGCGCCGCATCGAATTCAGAAACAAGCCCGGTTTCTTCGGCTCGCTCGCCTCGATGTTCTCTCCCAAGCGCAGTGTTCCTGCCCTCACCGATTTGTTTGCATTGGAGCATACCGGGCGCATACTGTATCTTTACATCGCGCCGTAATGAACGCGTGAAACAAAAAAGTGTTGCCAAGCAGAGTTGGTGCCAAGTCGGAAACGCTCTTGGGTAGAAAGAGGTTTCCAGACCTCACAGGTCTCGGAGACCTGTGAGGTCTGAAACAAGCCATTTACCGTTTTCTACCCAAGAGCGGTCGGAAATTGGGTAACTACTCAGCCATACTGAATTTCCGCCACAGAGCACACA
>JAOACU010000098.1 GCA_026417715.1 Anaerolineae bacterium
TCGTTCGTTCTGTGGTCGGTCGGAGGGTTGGAAACGCCGTTGTTCGCGTTCTTGATTTTCGTCGGCGCGTTGCTGTATGTGCGCGAACAGGACGAAGGTCGAAGGACGAAAGACGAAGGTTCGTCCTTTGCCTTTCGTCTTTCGTCTTTTCCCGTCAGCGGAATTTTCTTTGCACTCGCCGCGATGACGCGTCCAGAAGGCGCGCTGGTTTTTGCAATCACCGTCGCGCATCAAGCCGCGTGGCGTGTCCTTGCCGAGCGTCGTCTCTTCACCTTGCGCGACCTTGCGCGCATTTTCGCGTTCGCCGCGATTTTTGTGCCGTACTGGTTGGGACGTTGGTGGTACTACAAATCATTTTTGCCCAACACGTTCCACGCCAAGGTCGCCGCGTCGGGTCCAGCCGCGCAAATCGAACGCGGTTGGCGACATCTCGCGCAGTTCATCGGTGTACATCTCAGTTGGGTTGTTGTTTTACCTCCTATCGTGGCAATCCTCACGGCACTACGGTCATCGGTCATCGGGCGCCAGTCATTCTGGAGCACCTACTTTGCCGCGCTTATCATCCCGTACGTCGCCTACATCGTTTACGTAGGCGGTGATTGGTCAGTTGGACGATTCTTCGCGCCATTGTTGCCATTTTTCTACATCCTGCTTTCCACAGGTTTGGAAAACTTGTGGAAATGGTTTAATCTTCGCGCGCGTCGAATCGAATTGTTGGCAAGCGCGCTACTTGTCGGAACGATATGGTTGGCGTCATCGTGGAACGGCGAGTATGGCATCTACATTCGCAGTTTCGATGCCGCGCGCGCGACTAGAGCGCGTGTGACGATGGGACAATGGCTCAACGCCAACGTGCCGCGTGGCACGTTGATCGCGGTAGATGCCGCTGGGCAAGTACCGTACTTTGCCGAGTTGCCGGCGATTGATATGTTCGGCATCAACGATTTGCACATCGGGCGGCTAAACGTCGCCACATTGGGCCAAGGCACACCAGGTCACGAAAAATTCGACTTGATTTATGTGATCACGCGCCAACCCGAGTACATCGTAATTTTTGGAAACGCGCTAGACAATGTGAAAGAATACGAACGCGCGCCAATCGAATGGACCAACGATCCTGCTTTGCAAAAATTTCTGACCTTGTATCGGCGCAGGAGGTAACGAATGGAAGAACTCGGCAAGATGATGCTTTTGTTTGGAGCAATCTTTTTGCTCATCGGTGCAATGATCGTACTATTCAGCAAACTCACAGGACTGGGACGATTGCCCGGTGATATTCTTATCCAAACCGGTAACATCTCTTGCTTTTTTCCGATTGTTTCCTCGATTTTGCTCAGTATCATCCTCACAATTCTCTTGAACATCATTTTGCGTGTGCTCAACCGATAAGCACATCGTTTCTCACTGCAGTTTAGTTTTATCTGACTAGTCGTCGTAGTAAGTGGGGATATGTGTAAACGGAGAACACTTGTACCAAACGATTCGATATTTAGTTGACCAATCGAAAAACTGGTCTGGATTTAGTGGAGGGCAGATAACCGTCTTTCCAAAGGTAGTGTGAATTCGTGGGGATAGAATTTTACAGTTTTCCACAAGCCATTTTGGGAATGGAGGACTATCCAACTGATTGTGGTTTACTTGCGATAGGGCACAATTTGTGGTCAAAGTAGTGCCGAGTTATCCCCATAAACGTCATTTTATCCCCAATAATTGGCTAGTTATCCACAAATCCACACACTTTTCCACATGTGAATAAGTCGAGGGTTTACCATAAAATAACAGGTACAGAATCGGAAAAAAGAAAAACTCCAAAGCGCATCGGCTTTGGAGTTTCTGTGTCTGTGGATTATTGCTTGTAAAGTCGTTCACGGATGGCAAGAAATTCGCGTCGCCGTTGATCATTCGCTTCGATTTCTTCTTTCATTTTTTCGTGAGCATACAGCACGGTGGTATGGTCACGCCCTCCCAATGCCTCACCGATTTGTGGTAGCGATACGCCCATCTCTTCGCGCAGGATGTACATTGCCATTTGACGCGGCAGCACAACCTCTTTGCTACGACTCCGCCCGGTCAAGTCATTCAGATCAACGTGATAGTAATCCGCAATCACATTCAAGACTTGTTCGATTGTCAGCGGTTGTTGGCGTACAATGTCTTGCAAAACGTTTATCGCTAGTTCAGGCGAAAGAGGGGTTTGCATCAATTTGGCATGACCCAACACGCGAATGAGCGCGCCTTCCAGTTCACGAATATTCGTCTGAACTTTGTGGGCGATCAGGTCAATCACTTCGTTGGGTACAGCAATGCCGATAGCGTCGGCTTTGGCGCGCAAGATAGCGATGCGCATTTCCAAATCTGGTGGCTGAATATCCGTGATCATTCCACCTTCAAAGCGCGAGCGCACGCGATCTTCCAGGGTGGGAATGGCGCGCGGCGGACGATCCGATGAAATGACGATTTGTTTGTTTGCCGAGTACAGATGATTGAACGTGTGGAAGAATTCTTCTTGCGTGGCTTCTTTGCCCCCGATGAATTGAATGTCGTCAATCAACAACACATCAATCTCGCGATACGTGCGGCGGAATTCATCGGTCGTTTGATTGCGAATGGCATTGATCAGGTCGTTGGTGAACGTTTCAGACGAAACGTACAACACGCGACGCCAGCGCACGTTGGGATGCTGACCAAGCGCGTGCAAGAGGTGGGTCTTGCCCAAGCCGGTGCCACCATACACAAACAAGGGATTGTACGATTCGCCAGGATGTTCGGCGACCGCGAGCATTGCCGCGTGCGCCAACCGATTGGAATTGCCCACGATGAACGTCTCGAAGGTGTACTTGGGATTGAGTGGCGTTGGGCGCGCGCGATATTCTTCCTCGCGCAGCGAATGTGGTTTGGTACTCGCAAAGGGTTCGGCGAGTAGTGTGGGCGCGGATGCCGATGGTTTTTCAGCACCGTTTTTGTCTTTCACGACGTAATACACTTGAACGGTTCGTCCAACGATGCCGGTGACTGTGCGCAAGATCGTCGTATGCAAACGATTTTCCAACCACTCTTTGGCGTACGGACTGTGTACGCCAACGGTCATTTCGCCATCTCGATACGAGATCGCGTGCGTGGGGCGCACCCATGTATCGAAGGTGGCTTTGGGCATCTGGAGTTGTAATTCACCCAGCGTGGCATGCCAGATTTCGTTTGCGTTCATAGTGACCTCGATCATAAGTTCAAATCGGCAAAAATTTTTCAGGGAATTACGTGCCGCGCCATTTTAACAGAGGTTTATGGCGCGTGCAAGAGTTTTACCTTAAAAAAGAAAAACGCGCGCTGCCTTTTTAAGATTTACAAAAAATATCTTGGCTTGTCGCATTGACGCGCGCATAGAACATTTTTCTGTGGAGAGTACGTGCATAATCATCGAACATTCGATTCTGTCTCTAAAGTGTACACAAAATATTGTGGTCATTATTTACGCACACCACAACAATAGTGAATAACATTGTGGAAAGATGTGGGAAGATTGTGGAAATTGTGTTATAATCTCGCCCAATGTTGAAACGTCTCTTGCTTTTACTTATTTTTATCCTTAGCGGTATTGTCGCGGCGTTGATTTATTTTGCTTTCGACACGCGTCAATTAACTGGTATGGTCATTGACGCCGTTCTGCATTCACCGATTTCCGATGCGCGACTCGTCATTGCCAATCAAATCGTAACGACGAACACGCGCGGTGAGTATGTGGTGAAAATTCCACGCGGCATTCATTCTCTTCGCGTGGAAGCGGATGGGTACCTGCCACTTGATACCCAAGTGAACGGTGACGATCTCTTTATGCGCGCGTTTGCACTTGATCTAGCGTTGGAACAAAATCGCGTGACCCTAATCGTGCGCGATGCGGAGACGCGGCAACCGCTCCCCAACGTTCAAGTGACGATTGGCACACAAACTGTGTCAAGCGATAACACAGGGCGCATCGAGGCGCGTCATGTAAAAAAGAACACGCCGATCACTGCGCAAGCACCGGGGTATCAACCACTCGTGTTATCTTTCGATGGACAAACAGATATCGAATTGGCACTGCTACCCAGTACACTTACAGTCACGGTGCTTGATCAGTACACCCAACAACCGATTCGTGATGCCCAAGTTCAAGCCGATGCGTTGAAAGCGACGAGCGATGCCAATGGCATCGCGACGTTGCGTCGCATCAAGCCCGGCGCAAATGTTCGCGTCACGGCGTCGGGATACGATAGCGCGGGCGCACCTTTTCTTGGCAATGATCTCCGCATCGCCCTGCGACCGAATACGTTGGAAGGTATCGTCACCGATGCCACGACGGGACAACCGATTAGTGGAACGTTGGTCTATCTGGGCAATACCATCGTCACTACCAACGCGCGCGGCGCGTATCGTTTGGAGAATGTGCCGCCGCAAGCCAAGTTGATGTTCAAGGCGGCAGGGTATCAAAAAATCCAAGTGGCAGTCGGTAACACTACGCGTCGTGATGTGGCGTTGACGCCGTTCATCGTCAAAGGTGTACGTGTTCCATTTGCCGCTTCGATGGAGCAGGTGCGTGATTTGTTCGCGCTCGTTGCCCAAACCGAGTTGAACGCGCTGGTCGTTGATGTGAAATCAGAGCGCGGACGCATCGCTTGGGCAAGTTCTGTACCTTTGGCTAAACAAATTGGTGCGTATTCTACGTTAGGTGTTGATTTAGATGTTATCATCGAACAGTGTCGTACACAACAGGTGTACTGCATCGCGCGATTACCGGTGTTTCAGGATACGTTATTAGCCACTCAGCGTCCCGCGCAAGCCGTTCGCTACCCCAATGGCACAGTGTTTTTTGAAAATGGTGGTACGGCATGGCTCAATCCATTTGTGCAAGAAAATTGGAACTATGTGATTGCACTCGCCAAAGAAATCGCGGCGATGGGTTTTGATGAGATTCAATTCGATTACGTGCGTTTTCCGGGAATGGCAGGAAATTTTGCCTGGGGCGCGGAATACAACGCAGAGACGCGCGTTGCCACGATTGCGGGATTCTTGGCGCGTGCCCAAAAAGAATTGCGTCCCACCGGCGTTTTCATCTCTGCCGATGTGTTCGGTTTGACGACGGCAACGGATGACGATCAACACACCGGGCAACGCTTGCGCGATTTAGGACCGTACGTGGATTATCTTTGCCCAATGGTGTACCCCGATACGTGGGTGAATGCCGCGACACTTTTGACGCGCGGTTTGCAAATCAAAAATTGCACGGAGGCGATTCAGTGTCCTTACGAAGTAGTAGCGCACAGTTACCAACGCGCCATCGAAAAAACATCAACCAAAGTGCGTTTGTGGATACAAGCGTACCCAGGGCGCGGCAATTTTGGTGTACCCCAATATCGGTTGCAGAAAAAAGCCGCGATGGATGTGGGTAGTTGGGGCTGGATGTTCTGGAGCGCGAGTGGAACCTACGATCCCAAGATTTTCGATGCCAAGTGACCAACGACGAAAGACGAAGGACGAAAGTTATCTTTCGTCCTTCGTCTTTTGCTAAGCGGATTCAAACGGTACGATACCGTTTTCGATTTGCGCGCCCATCAGCACGCGCAGGATGCCCATCGGCGTACTCTTACGGACGCGTTGATGCAACTGTTCAGGGGACATTGGCTGGTTGCCGTTTGCCAAGAGCGCGCGAAAGAGCGCAGTGGTGAGGGGAGTGGCAGGGGTGATAAAGTTCGATTGGTGTCCGCAGTGATCCATCAAACATTCCCACAGCGCGTCCACACGTTTTACTTCGCCAGTCTGTGGATCCACGCGGTCCACCAGGCGCGCATCGGCAGGTGTGGGGTAGAGCGCGCGACACGTATCGCACAATGCCGCGTGCATTTCGGCGCGCAAGTCGCGCCCGTGCTTTTCGAACCAGGTCACGTCAATATGAAAAAGGGTCTTGGTATCGGGGCGAAGAACGGAAGGCATAAAGTTAGTAATCAGTGTTCAGTGGTTAGTGTTCAGTATTCAGTGTTCAGTGTTTGGTGTTCAGTTAGCGGCGTGCTTCGTTGAGGACGAAATAGCCGCCGCCGACTGAGGACAAGGCGCGGCTTTCGGTCAAGGCGTGCAGCACCGCGCGCGGTCCAGCGCGTCGCACAAGATTCACCGCACTGTACAAAGTCTTGGCGTGAACGCGCCCTGCGCCACTCAACTTGGCTAGTTCAGGAAAAATCTCTTCCAACAAAGTCGTCAGCGAGGTGTGTGAGCGCGCGCGTTGTGCCGCCGCGTCCAAACTCACCGGATCGCCAATGACGATGAGCATATCCTCGTCCGCTTTGTGCGCGATGGGTCGCTTTTCTTGCGAGAAGGTCAACTGTCCATTGACCCCGCGCGCCACGCGCACCCACAACCCGCGCTCGCGTTGAGGTTGATACTCGATGAGCACAGTCAACGGTTCGCTCGCGCGCTTGAGGGTGATGTAGGCGCCGGGCCAGAGTTTGCGCGCGGCAAACCAGCGCGCCAAGCCGGCAATGTACGCGCCATCGTTCACGGCGTATCCCGCAAAGCGTTCCTGAGTCAACGCATCCACAAAATAGAATCGCAAGCGCGCGTGATCGAACGGGGGCAAAAGCGTGCGCACAACTGGAGTGAGTGGCAATGTTCCGGATTGACGATGCGGATATGTGAGAATGATCGTAATTTCATCGCGCGGCGTAATCGTCGTATTGTTGCCATAGCCGTTGAAATCGGCTTCGTCTTGCAATTCTGCCGCAATCAGTTCTAACTCACTGGGTAGCGTTACAGGACGCGTTGGGAATGCTTCCAAAATCTTTGGACGCTCACGCGCTTCTTCGGGTTCGAGGCGTTTGAGAAACCAACGTGGACTGTTGCGCGGTCCCACGTCTTCAAAACGCGGATCGTTGGCAAGTGCGACATTCAACGCAAACGCCGCCGCCGTACGTTTGATCGTTGGAGGAAATTCAAAAATCTTGAGCAAGTCCGATGCACGCAACGCATCGTTGGCTTGCTCGATGGCGGCTTCGGCAAGGTTGAGATACCCTTCGTGAATTTCGGGAAGCAAGCCGCGCAAGAACCAGCCATCGTCCAAGCGTACGAATTCCTTGTCTGCGTTCAAGCGTTGCAACAGATTCGTACGTACTAATTCACCATATTTGGCGATGGCTTCTTCTGGTGTTAGCGTTGGTTCAATCGGTGATTCACGTTCTTCATTCAAAGGATGCGGTGCGGTGTACGCCATTGCGAATTCGCGCGGCGCGCTCTCACCTTCTAATTGCACACACATCACTTGAAATGGCGCAAGGCGCGGATTGTCGCTCGCGCGAATCTGGGTCACAACTCCTTCACGATTATCGAACGCCGTAAAGAGAACGTGTTGACCGACTTCGTACGTCGCTTTGGGCTGATAGATCGGCGCGCGGCGCGCGGCGATCTCTGCCAAACGTTTTTGTTCTTCGCTCACGCGCCATTCAATCAGGTGCGCCGCAATTTCACGACTCGACGCGGCATCACCGCGTTCGAGCAAGAACGCATACGCGCGTTCCAAGTCCGCAGGCGTAGTACCCAGCGTGCTCCAAAAATCCGAACTTGGCATTCGTGCTAAAAATACCTTGAGTCAAAATATGACGTATCGCCACAGACGTACAAGATTTGTGACGATACGTCGGAATTATTCCATTGCTATTATAATGCACTTTGGCATTTTGCACAAATGACGGATGATGAAAGACGAAGGACGAAAGCATTCCTTCGTCTTTGGTCTTTTGTCCTTCGTCGCGCTTGTTGTCGCGCCAATTCTCGTGTAAAATGTGTGTGTATGTCACTCGCACGTTCGCTCTTGAAATTTCTTGCCGCGCGTTTCCACATTCCACCCGACGCGCTCGATTATTTCTTCGCGAGCGCGCGCATCGGGCGTGGCGCGGAAACCACACTGCCCTTCCCTGCCGAACTGATTCCGATCGGCGCGCGCCTCGTTTTGCGCGGCTGGCACAACAACGAATTTTTCCAAACCAATCGCGATTGGATTTTGCCCTACTGGGCAGAACGCCAATTCGATCCGCGCGATATCGCGTTCATCCCCAGCGGCTTTAATCTCTACACCATCAATCACACGCATCGCGATTGGACGATGATTGGTAATCCGCGCCGCGCGCGCGAAGCGCTCGTTGATCCACGCGGACTCGTCACCCCTTGGTTCGATGGCTGGTCGCTCGATGTGTGGATCGAAGTGAACGGCAAACTGTTCGCGCCGTCGCGTCTTGCCAACGACCAAATCACACAATCGCTCCACGAAAATTTGCCCATCGTCGTCACCACGTTTCGCGCAAACGACGTGCGCGTGCGCCTCGACGCGTTCGCTATCGAACATGACACGCGCGAATTCATCATCGAACAAATCACCATCGAAAACACCTCACGCCTCACGCATCACGCCACACTTTACCTTGCCCTCCGCCCTTTCAACCCCGAAGGTGTTGCACTTATCCATGATATCGAGTTTCAGGTTTCAAGTTCAAAGTTCGATGTTGACGCAACACGCAACACGCAATACGCAGTACTCATCAACCACGCGCCCGCCGTCTTCCTGCCCCAACCCGATGCGATCGCGTGTCACGATTTTCGTGAGGGCGATGTCGCGCTCGCGCTGCCACATCTCAACGGCAACACGCGCGCACATTGCGACGCGGGACTCGCAACCGCCGTTGCCGCGTATCGCATCGAATTGGACGCGGGACAAAGCACGATGCTCACTGCGCTGATGCCGATGGAGCGCGAGGAACTCGATGAGGATGAGGAGTTTCAGGTTTCAGGTTTCAAGTTCGATGTTTTGTCGGCGCGCGAGCAAACGATTACTTTGTGGCGCGAACAATGCGCGCGCGGAATACGAATCCGCGTGCCCGATGAAAAACTGCAAGCCGCGTTCGACGCGAACAAAGCGTACCTGTTGTTGTTCCACGATGGCGATAGCATCACACCAGGTCCGCTCACGTATCATCAATTTTGGTTTCGCGATGCGGCATACCTCTTGAACGCGCTCGACAAGATGGGCTATCACGATGAAGCACGCGCAGTCATCGAAAAATTTCCGCGTCGTGTGGGCAAGGATGGTTACGCACAAGCGACCGAAGGCGAATGGGACTCGAACGGCGCGGCGATTTGGACGATGGTGGAACACGCGCGCCTCAGCGGCGATACGAGTTTGCTTGCGCGCGATTATTGGACGTTGTTGCGGCTGGCGTCGTGGATCAACACCAAGCGACGACAGACCGCCGACCGCCGACCGCCGAAATCGCGCGGCGGTCTGCCGTCAGCGGTCGGTGGTCATCGGTCGCCGCACGCGGGCTTGCTTCCTCCAGGTCCCAGCGCAGAACATTTGGGACCTGTCTCTTATACAC
>JAOACU010000099.1 GCA_026417715.1 Anaerolineae bacterium
GAGTGCAGCGAGGCGTGAGCATCGGCGGTCGGTGGTCGGCGCACAACGCCCGCAAGGGCATCCCAACCCGACTCGTGCTGAGCAAGGAGATGAAGGAAAATGCGTAAGCGACAACAACGCACCGAACATCCAATTCTGCAGTATCTCGAAAAAGAATTTGAACGACTGCGCGATAAGACCCCCGCGCCGTTTCCGTACGATTCAGAAACAAACGAGATCCATCTGCCGTACGAAATCGAAAGCGAGTTGCGGCATCTGGTTTTGACGGGACGCAAAATCGAAGCGATGAGACGCGTCCTCCAACTCACAGGCGCAAGTCTGCGCATCGCCAAAGATTACGTGGACAGTCTAGTCGAAGCGTAGCCCTTTGTTTCACTCAAGGCAGGCATTCCCAACCTCTCTGCAAGTCGTGTTGCGATGGTTGCGTGCACCGCGCCGTCGTCATCAGACTACGATGTACCAACAGCGTTGTCACTTGGTCGAGCGATACACCAATCGTGCCCACTCGAACCAAGAATCCTGTCTCGAGCGTTAGCGTGAAAGGAGCGCCCTGCTGAATATCCTTACTTCCGATTTGACCTCCACTCACCAAATCGTTATCGCTCCGTCCCTAACCATCAACCTATCGCAAGCCCCGCGAGCGTTTTATTGTCACGGCTGGCAGTCGTGGTCACTTGCTACGTGGCTACCTCCCACCTCACTCCCCATTCAACAGCCCACGATTCTCCATCCGATGCAGACCGATCCGCGTTATGCGCGCGTGTCTCAACCGCACGGTTCTTGGGTCGGCGCGGTCGAACTAGTGGACGGCGAGATTCTCTTACTTGGCGCACTCAACACCGATGCTCACATTCATCTCAACGAGAATCGCTTGGAGGGATGGTACGAATCGGGCGAAGGCGAGTGGCTGATCGCGCGCGGCGACGAATTAACCGTCTTCGCTCACTATGCCCAAGCACTCGGTCAACGTTTTGGTTGGGTCAGCGCGAAACCTGCTCCACGCGTCTGGTGTTCGTGGTATGGGCTCTACACGGCGATTGATGAAACGATCCTGTGCCGCGTGTTCGATGGCTTGAACGACTTGCCCTTTGATGTGTTGCAGGTAGATGACGGCTGGCAGAGACAAGTCGGCGATTGGCAAGCCAATGCCAAATTCCCTTCTGGGATGGCAGCCTTGGCAGACACGATCAAGAACACGGGACGGAAAGCCGGTCTGTGGCTTGCTCCCTTCATCGCCGTCCAATCTTCACGTTTGTTTCGCGAACATCCCACTTGGTTTTTGCGCGACGAACACGGACGTTTCGTTTCAGCGGGTTTCAATTGGGGCGAACGGCTCTACGCGCTCGATGTCACGCGTCCCGACGTGCTGGATTGGTTGACCGAGTTGATGAAACAGGTGCGCGCGTGGGGCTATGATTATCTCAAACTCGATTTTCTGTACGCTGGCGCGCTCCCTGGCAAACGATATGTGGAGATGCCGCGCGAGGTAGCGTATCGTCGCGCGTTGAGTGTCCTACGCAAGGCGATGGGTGATGACGCGTTCTTTCTGGCTTGCGGCGCGCCGATCCTTCCATCGTTAGGTCTGTGCGATGGATTACGCATCGGTCCTGATGTGGCAAGCGAGTGGGAAGTGTATCGGGATGCGGTGCTTTTGAGGAACCTGACTACACCAGGAGTGAGAAATGCTATTCGCACGTGTTTGCATCGCTTGTGGCTTGTTCCGCTCGTCCAGACCGATCCTGATGTGGTGTACTTTGCCTCGAAATGGAATACGCTTTCGCGACCACAGAAGCAACTGTTGCAAGAGTTGGCGTTGATTTGCAATTTCAAGGCGACTTCCGATGTGCCGCAATGGTGGACGCGCGAAGAGCGTGCGGCTTTGCGCGATTTTCTGCTTGCCCTGCCCAAGGTGCAACGGCTTAGCCGCGCCGAGTTTCGCGTTGAGGATCGAGTTGTGGATTTTTCGGAGGCACTTGGTTTGCCTGCACTGCCCGAGGGGAAAGAAAAAATCGTGGCGGCATTCTTCGGTTGGCTGGGAAATCAACCGCTGGTGCTCAAAGCGCTCAAAGTTCAAGATGACTTGGCGCTGCGGAAACGGCGGGAAAGTTTGGGTAGTGATAAAAAACGGGGCTATTGAGAAAAAACTTGTTCTGGTGTATAATAAATGGTGTCGAGCAAGTTACCTAAGGCGGCTTGAGCCGTGTTGCCGATGCTCTGCTATGCTTGAGGGTCGGTGTCATTTCTCAAGGAGGAAAGAATGCGCAAAGTTTTCCTGATCGTGTTCGTGGCACTCGGCGTGGTCACATTGCTCACGGCGGCGAATCCCGCTCCTGCTTCCGCTTCTCCCCACGTCACGTACTATGTGGTGCGCTATGGCGATACCTTGTCTGGCATCGCCGCGCGCTTTGGTGTGAGCACGTGGGCACTGGCACGCGCCAACGGGATTTGGAATCCCAATCACATCTACGCTGGGCAAGTGCTCTATATCCCTTGTCCCACGTGTTGGTACCCTTATCCTATTCCCTACCCGCGCCCTATTTACCGTTGCTTGTACCAAGTGCGTTACGGTGATACGATGATTAGCATTGCCGCGCGCTTGGGTACCGATGCATGGACGTTAGCGCGCTATAACGGCATCTACAATCTGAACTGGATTTATGCGGGACAGTGGCTGCGTGTTCCCGGATGTCGTCTGTAGGCATCCCCTACTAAACGAGGACTCGGCGGGCACGAGTCCTCGTTGCATTTTGGCTCTGTAATGACAAAAGACGAAGGACGAAAGACGAAGGTTTACAATTTTCTACAAGGAGTCAAAGATGGCTAAACTGATTCTTGGTCCCACGTTTGAAGAGATGTTACACCCAGACAAAATTCCATCAGCGATTCGACAACGTGCAGTCGAGGCGAAGACCAAAGACCCGCTCGATCCGATCAACCTGTTCAACATCACTTGGCGCGATGGGAACAACAACATCTACTATCACGTCATTCCACACGAGTTGACCGGCGTGGATGCGAACATCGTTGTCTTGTACGGCAAGGACTTTCCGAGTGGTTCGCACAAAGTGGGCGCGGCGTACTCGGTGCTCATCGAAAAGCAGATGTTCGGCGAAGTGGATCCTAGTGTTCACACACTCGTCTGGCCCTCGACAGGCAATTACGGCATCGGCGGCGCGTGGGTGGGCTGTCGAATGGGATTCGATAGCATCGTTGTCCTGCCCGAAGGAATGAGTCAAGAACGTTTCAAACAAATCGAAGCGTACGGCGCGCGCATCATCAAGACACCGGGTTCGGAATCGAACGTGAAAGAGATTTATGATGAGACGCATCGCTTGCGCCAAAATCCCAAAGTGCGTATCCTCAATCAATTCGAGGTGATGGGCAATTATCGTTTTCACTATTACGTCACCGGTAACACGATTGTCGAACTTGCCGCGCAGTTGCACGCGCAAGGCATCGGCAATGGCAAGGTGGCGGCATACGTTTCCGCAATGGGTAGCGCGGGTACGATCGCGGCGGGTGATCGTTTGAAACAAGTGTGGCACGATCACAAAATCGTTGGACTAGAACCGATTCAATGCCCCACGCTCTACAACAACGGTTACGGTTCACACGATATTCAAGGCATCGGTGATAAACACGTCACGTGGATTCACAACGTGATGAATATGGATGCGTTGATGTGCATTGACGATATCGAATGCAAGAAAGGTTTGCAACTCCTCACGGAAGAAGTTGGTTGGAATGTGCTCATCAAACGCTTTGGTGTGCCCGAAGCATCGGTGCGCAAGATGGCAACAATTTTCGGCATCAGTGGTGTGTGCAATCTGCTTGGTGCAATCAAGACCGCCAAGTTCTACGGATTCGGCAAAAACGATCTCATCGTGACGATTTGCACCGATGCGATTGATCGCTATCACTCGGTGATGGAAGCGATGACGCGCACGTATGGCAAGATGGATGAAGCCGAAGCCACCGCGCGCGCTCACATTTTCCTCGACCAGAAATTGGATTGGATTAAGGAAGGCACGCGCGAAACGCGACGCCAGTGGCACAACCTCAAATATTTCAGCTGGGTGGAACAACAAGGTAAAACCGTTGAAGAACTTGACGCACAATTGAGTCCCGAATGGTGGCACAAGCATCAGGCAATGGTCAGTGAAATAGACAAAATCATTGCCAGTGCGCGTGGTTAATCCGATCAATCAGTAACTCACGTTACATAGTAGACTAGAAATGTAGGACAAGTTTCAAACTTGTCCTACAACTAAAATTCTTCGTTGCGATCAGTCCGATGAAAGCGCATAACAAGATCGAATTACCTCGTGATGAACTAGAGCGTCTGTACGTCGAAGAGAATCTCTCTTCAAACGAGATTGCGCGTCTGTTTGGTTGCGACGGGGTAACAGTGCGGGCACGATTGCGCGAGTATGGTATTCCACTTAGACCACGTGGATGGCATAAATTGGTGCGTCGCGTACCAGACCAAGTACTAGAGGCATGGCCGTCACCTGAATTGGCTTACGTGGTTGGCTTGGTTGCATCAGACGGGAGTCTGCAAAAGCAAAACAACTGTATGCAATTGGTTTCCACTGAGCGTGAGATTGTGGACAACTGTGCAACTCTTTTATGCCTTGATGATCCACATATCATTGTTTGGGATCAAGGATTTCCACGCAAAACTGCTTTTATGCTTCAAGTCTGTGATCATGTGTTCAGAGAATTTCTACAAGCGCGTGGGCTCACGCCGAACAAAACTATGACGATTGGGGCTCTAGACATTCCTGACATTATATTCAGGGATTTTCTACGCGGTGAACTTGATGGTGATGGCAGTTGGTATGTTGCAAAAGGTTGGCGCGGTTCTCCCTATCTGGTTAGTAAATTCGTTTCACGTAGTCAATCGTATTTGGAATGGATTCACAGGACAGTTTGGCGTCTAACAGGTATTGATGGTTGTTTACATGGATCAGGCTTGATCTATAATGGCAAGAAAGCCGAGTTATTAGGACAATGGATTTACTATGCCCCCGACTTGCCTTGCTTGCGACGCAAGCATGATGTCTGGCAAAATTGGATGTTAGAACATTCAGACATTCGGAGGTGATATGCTCATCATCAATGGCACGGTAGTCACGCTGGGTGCGGAAAATAAAATCATCGAAAACGGCGCAGTGTACATTCGCGATGACAAAATCGCAGACATTGGCAAAACCAATCACCTAATCACCAAATATCCGAATGCCGAAAAGTTAGACGCGCACGGCAAAATCGTAATGCCCGGCAACATCGTCGCGCACACGCACTTTTACGGCGCATTTGCGCGCGGGATGGCAGTGCCGGGCACACCCGCCCAGAATTTCTTGGAGATTCTGGGTAAACTGTGGTGGAAGATTGATCGCGCGCTCACGCTCGAAGATTGTAAACTTTCCGCGCTCGTGTGTCTTGTGGATGCGATTCGCAACGGCACGACCACGTTAATTGATCATCACGCGTCCCCCAACGCGATTGATGGTTCGCTCGATGTGATTGCCGAAGCGGTGCTCCAAGCCGGCGTGCGCGCGTCGTTGTGCTACGAGGTGACGGATCGCAACGGCGCGGCGGGTGCGCGCGCGGGGATTCGCGAAAATGTGCGGTTCATCAAGAGGACGAAGGACGAAAGACGAAGGCTTGCCCTGAGCAAAGCCGAAGGGACGAAGGATCGGTTGGCGGCATCGTTTGGTTTGCACGCGCCGTTCACCGTGTCCGACAAAACGTTGGAACAGGTGCACGCCGCGCTGGGCGATTTGAATCCCGGCTTTCACCTCCACGTTGCGGAAGATCGCGCGGACCAAGACGATTCGCTACAAAAGTACGGTGTGCGCGCGGTTGAACGACTTGGCGCGCGCGGCATTCTAGGACCCAAGACGATCATCGCGCACGGCGTTCACCTCGACGTGGGTGAAATCGAACTGGTGCGACGAACCAAGACGCACATCACGCATCAACCGCGCTCGAATATGAACAATGCAGTCGGCGTTGCCGATGTGCTGGGGATGCTTCGCTACGGTGTCAACGTTGGTTTGGGCAACGATGGTTTTTCCAACAATCATTTTGCCGAAATGAAGTTCACGTATCTGTTGCACAAGTTGTATCGGCGCGATCCGCGCGTGATGGGTGCGGATCAAGTGGTACAGATGGCGTATGCGAACAACGCCAAGATTGCGCAAATCTTTTGGAAGCCGCGCGTGGGTGAACTATCGGTTGGCGCGTTTGCCGACATCATCTTGCTCGATTACGTGCCGTACACGCCACTGACCGCTGACAATTTCCCTTGGCATCTCATCTTTGGAATAGATGGCGCGCACGTGACGCACACGATTTGCGCGGGCAAGGTGCTGATGAAGGATTGCCAACTGTTGACGTTAGACGAAGAGGCGATTGCGGCGCGCGCGCGCGAAGCGGCAAAGCGGGTGTGGAGACGAGTTCAGGAATTGGGTGATTAGGTGATTAGGTGATTAGGTGATTGGAGGTGGGGGATGCCTGTACAACCGTTGGAAGAGATTGAAGTGTATAGATTAGCGGAGGAGATAGCAGACAAGTGGTGGGAGATTGTGAGCCACTGGTCGCCTTTTGCTCAAGACACGGTAGGCAAGCAACTGATTCGCGCCGTAGATTCAATTGGAGCGAATATCGCGGAAAGTTACGGACGCTATCATTTTGGAGAAAAGATCAACTTTTTGTATTATGCGCGTGCTTCGCTCTATGAAGCCAAATTCTTCGTGCGCCGCGCGCGAAAAAGAAATTTGATCACCGAAGCGCAATTCAAGGAGATGATGAACGATTTACAAACTCTTGCTCCCAAATTGAATGCATACATCAACAGCAAGAAAGGACAACGCGCCAATGCCAAATTACCCAACCACCGAATCACCTAATCACCTGATTGCCATCATCGGCGGTACTGGCAAAGAAGGCAGTGCCATTGCCGCGCGCTTTGCTAAAGCAGGACTGCGCGTGATCATTGGTTCGCGCGATGCGACGAAAGGTGAAAATGCCGCGCGCGAGTTGAACGCGCGATGGAACGTCACTACTATCGAAGGCACATCAAACCGCGACGCGGCGGCGCGCGCGGACATTGTGTTGCTCGCCGTGCCGTACGCGGGAATGCGCCCGATTCTCGAAGACCTGCGCGATGTGGTGCAAGGCAAAATCGTTATCAACGTTGCCTCGTCACTCGACCCCGAACGCAAGAGTCGCGCCAAGCCGCCTGCCGCTGGGTCGGTCACTGCCGAAGTGCAACAGTTTTTGGGCGAATCGGCGCGCGTGGTGTGCGCGTTTCAAAACATCGCGCCCGAAAAGTTGGAGGCGGTGGACGAGAAAATTGATACCGATGTGATTGTGTGTGGCGATGACAAAGACGCGCGCGCCACCGTCATCGAATTGATTCGACGCATCGGCATCGAGGCGTTCGATGGTGGCGCGCTCGTCAATGCAGTTGCCGTCGAAGCGATGACGGCGATTTTGATTGCGATCAATATCAAATACAAGGTGCGCGGCGCTGGCATTCGTATTACGGGTGTGCCGCGTGGTTGAGTTGGCGTTTAGCCGTTCGCAAGCGTTGGTCTATTGCGCAAGTTCGTGCGCGTATCGAATCACGATTTGCAGTAGTTGGCGATCCAGCGGCTCTGGGAACATCGCCGGCGGCGACTTGGGATCGTACGTTTGATTCGGCGGATAGTCGTTGAGTCGAACCCAAGGTACGCCGCCTTTGATCGCCGCGTTGATCAAATCAATCGCGTGCGCGTTCGTCGGTTGGACGTGATCTTTCTCCGATTGAATGCGCTGATACGGCACGCGAATCTTGCCGATGAAATTCACCGCCTCGCGTTCCGACCACCACGCATTGTCACTGCACGGTTGCCAGCGGCGCCGAATTCAGGCCGGACACAGGTGTCGCGAAGATAAGTGCATCCATCTCTTCTATCATAGGCCCATCCGCCGATACAAAGACCGCCAGGAGGTGTTTCTGGACGGTTATTTAGATTGTCATCATTAGTGCAGACGTGCCAAGCGTGAAGACCGCTTGGACTGCGCGGCTGGGCGCAATAGAAAAGATAACCAACACTTTCACCACCGCCGCCTGATCTATCGCAATTTAAAGTTCTACAATCATCCGGCGGCGGGCAGTTGGTTCCACAACCTCCTCCTACTGGGCCTGGTTCATCAGGACAGCAGGCACTCCATTCACATCCTCCAACGCAAGCAGATACAGACTTGATAAAAGAAAAAAGATGAAAGACAACCAAAAGACAGGTAAAAGCAATAAACACTCTCCAAAATATGTTATTAGGTTTTGTCATTTTTAAAAAACAGTAACTTGGTGAACAAGATAATATTCCCCTTCTTTTTGAGTTTTGTTAAGTGGCCAGAATTGAGCCAAGTCTCCTACTTTAATATCGGTGATGGAAACTTTTTTGTTGTCTTTTTTTACTGTCACCTCTGGCATCAGTTTTATTTTTACTACATACAAACTATTATCGGCAGTTTTGGCTTCCACTTCAAATTCGTTGTCTTTGACTTTTTTCACTATCCCGCGGACAAGATAAGGTCTTGTTGATTGGGTAAAGTTTTTAGGACGGTAATAATAAAAATCACCATCAACCCAAGTGATATAATCTTTGCTTATCGGATCGGTTGGATTTACATATACTTGGACACCATTTTTATCAGGAGAAGAAAAAGGAAGAGGGTTTTCTTTTGGTTTAGGGCTGGGCGAGGGAGCAGTATATGAAACTGGTTTGGACTGCCTTTGCCTGTTTGACTGGGAAAAAAGCACTACCATCTCAACCACGATAACCATTAGCAAAACACCAAATACAGCCAACAAAAATTTCTGCATAATTTTATTATGAGGAAGTTGAAGAAAAAATGCAAGAGCAAAAAAATCAGAAAATTATTTGAACACAAACCCGCCTTTCCAGGCATTCTTTACAAAATCTGGGACAGAGTCTTTATGATAGCCAGTTGTTTCACAAATATATGCTTGCCATGCAAAAGAAAGCATTTCGGCGATTGTTGAAGCATGACTGCCTGCCTCATCTCTGCCTATAACATGTTTATTATAAAAAACATCAAGCACTACATCACCGGCAAACAATTCTTTTGATGATAATGATGCAAGCCAGTGAAAAGGCATATTGAGATCTCCATTATGAATTTCAATCTGAAAAGAGCCTCTTGCCAGCGGACGAACACACGTCATTGGACAAGTGAGATTATAAGAGGTCTCAATTGTTCTGATTTTTTTAAGCCAGTTAATGGGGTAACTTCCGGGGTACATTTCTCTTACAAACTGCGTAACCAACGAATCAAAATCT
>JAOACU010000100.1 GCA_026417715.1 Anaerolineae bacterium
AGGGACGCGCTCGGCACAATTCACGCACCTCACGCCAAAGGTTCACTGCCTCGACGGAGAACATCAACACGTCGTATAATTTTTCGCGCGCGAGTTTACGCCGCGTCAACTTTTCGAGCGACGCAATCATTTCTTCCAACTGCGCGGCAACGTATGCAAGTGCGTGTGGTGTGGGCTTACCATCGTCCGTGTGAATGAACGGCGTATCAATGATGATGAGTGGCACGTTATAGTGTCGCGCGGCGGCTTCGTACCATTTGAGAACAGTGCCACAAATGTTACCACACGTAATCAACACAGCGGGACGCGGCAAGCCGCCCAGTGGCGCGCGTTTGGCATCGTTCATCATCCCCACGCTACTGCGCGCGTACGCACACAAGTCGGGTGAATAGCCGCGCGCTTCGGCGATTTGGCACAACTCTGCCGATGCGCCGCGCGCGCCGCAGAGCGCACCATAGTTTTCAGGATACACGGGGAACAGATCGAGCGCGCGCACGATTTCGACCGGCGCGCCACTTGTCACCCACGCGATTGGTTTACCGGGGTGAAAATATTTTGCCGCAAGATAGTGACGTTCCAACAACGTTTTCAGTTGCGGCGCGGTTTTGAGTTTTTTATAACGTCGTTCGGGCATTGTGACCTCGTATCACGTATCACGTATTACGTATTGCGTATCACGTATTGCGTATTACGTTGTGAGCATTTCAAGGAACGCTTCCACGCGTACGCGCGTTTGTCCCATCGGTGCGACTTGTTCAACTTCAAGGAGCAAGTGCGGAATGTTTTCGCGATCGAGCGCGGCGGCAAGCGGTGGATAATCCCACGCGTGCGGATCGCAAAACTTTTTGTGGTAGAAAATCACACCATCGGCGCGGTTTTCTTTGACGAGGCGTAGCACGCGTTCGATGCGATCATTCAGCGCGCGATGTTTGCACGGACACGCAGCGCGCGCCAATTCACGCGCGGCAATCGCTTCAATTGGATCGCCGTCCTCCGCGACGAGGGTATCGAAATACCGCGCGCCGTTGCAAAAATCGTCTGCAACGATGCGTGCGCCCAAATCGTCGAGAATTTGCGGCAAGGTTGGTTCGTCAATCGTCGCGCCGAGAAGAACAAGGGAGATTGGAGATTGGAGGTTGGAGATTGGGGATTGGGGAATCTCTAATCTCCAATCTCTAATCTCTTCAGGCGGTGAAGTAAGCACTTTGTTCATAAAATTGAACCACTGAACCGCAGTGCGCTCGTGGCGATGCGCGTAAAAATCGGCAAGGGCGCGACGACGCGCGTTGTACAGTCGAATGCTCGCGCGCAAGGCATCATCGGTGACGCGCACGCCAAAGTGTTGTTCGAGCGCAGTGGTGAATCGGCGCAATTCGGCGATGAGATACGCGCGCGCGTGTGGCGTGTTCAATACGACGGGCGCAACGACTGTGTCAACGAACAGAGTGGGAAATGCTGCGCGCCAAATGTCGGCAAGCCCTTGCATCGTATCGCACGTGTGCGTGAACACAACACCTGCCCAATCGTTCAGTTTGCCAGTGAGCGCAAGGTCTAGACAACCGCGCGCAAAGCAACACGTGTAACTTTGCAAATGTGCTTCTGCGCGCGTGGGCGGTGTGGTGTTGGGCATAATCCGCACCGGCAAGAATCCCGCCGCGTGGATGATCTCTTCGGGAACATAAGTGCAAAGATAGCCGATTTTAGGTTGGGGAGTGTTTGGGTATGACATTCTTTACATTCCGTAGATGAGAAATGTGAGAGGGTTGAAGGCGTTTGTTGGCTCGTGAATTTGCCCTAACTGTTCATTAAAGTCATTCTACCTTTTTTCCTTCACTTGTCAAAACGAAATTGACAAAACTTTTTCCCTGTGTTATAAACGACACGCAACTGAATACATCTGGACACTCATCCAGAGAGGTGGAGGGACCGGCCCTGTGAAACCTCGGCAACCGGTAGAGAGATTAGAGATTAGTGATTAGAGATTAGAGATTAGAGATTAGTGATTAGTGATTAGAGAGTGAGGATTGGCATAATCTCCAATCTCCAATCTCTAATCTCCAATCTCTCGATTGGAGCGATACGATGGAACATACAGCACAACTTACCGTCAAAACAACAGCAACAAAACGCTCACGCCAAGAGATACTGCGGACTGTTTGGTTGGGTGTACTCCAAATCGTGATGACGATTGTGTTGATCACGTTCTTGGGTCCGACCTTGTGGATGGTCTCGTCATCACTCAAGGCGCGCACGGAAATTTTCGCGCACCCGATTGTGTGGATTCCCGAAACGCCGCAGTGGGACAATTATGTTCGCGCGCTGACGATGATGCCCTTTGAACGCTTTGCCATCAACACGTTCATTATTTGCGCGTTGACGGTAACAGGCGCATTGATTTCGTGTTCAATGGTTGCCTACGCGTTCGCGCGATTGCGCTGGCCCGGGCGTGACTTTTTCTTCGGCTTGTTGCTTGCCACGATGATGCTCCCCGAAATCGTCACCTTGATTCCGATGTTCATCGAGTTTCGTTGGCTAGGATGGACCAAGCCGGGGACGGTGTTTGGTTTTCTCCCGCTCAATTATTTGCCGCTCACAGTGCCGTACTGGCTCGCGCTCTCCCCGCTCTATGTGTTCTTGATGCGCCAATTCTTCAGAGGAATTCCGATGGAACTAGAAGAAGCGGCGTTGATTGATGGTGCGAATCGTTTTCAAATTTTGACACAGATCATCTTGCCGTTGTCGAAACCCGTATTGGCGACAGTCGCCGTCTTTTCGTTCTTGCAAGCGTACAACGACTTTTTGCAACCGCTCATCTACATCGGCAGTCGCGATTATTGGACGTTGGCGTTGGCTCTACGTTCGATGAACGACGCGCAAGTTGGACAGTGGGAATTGCTGTTTGCCGCGTCCACCGTCGTGTTGATTCCCGTGCTCATCATCTTCATCGTCGCGCAACGCTACTTTGTGCAAGGCATCGCGACGACGGGGTTTGGGGGACGGTGATGGTGGTTTCAGGTTACCCAGTTAAACTTGAAACCTGAAACTGGGCAACCTGAAACTGGGTAACCTGAAACCTGCAACTTGCAACTATGCACATCGGCATTCAAACCAACATCTGGTCACAAGAACGACACGAAAAAGACCTCGACGGCTTGCTTGCCGAAGCGCGCGCGACGGGCTACGATGGCATCGAAATCGGTGCGCATCGCGTTGACCTGACCCAGCCCGACGCGTTCCGCGCGCTCCTTGCCAAGCACAACTTGCTCGTCAGCGCGCTGCACATTCACGGCGATTTAGCCGACGCCACGCAAGCCACCGACCTTGCCGCGCGCGCGCAAATCGTCAGCACGTTCGCGCGACACATCGGCGCGCCGTACGTCGCGCTGAGCGGCAAGCCGCGCGCAAACAAATCGGACGAGGATTTGGCGCGCGAGGCGCAACTGCTCAATCATCTCGGTTACGTGTGTCGCGCGAATGGCGCGCGCTTGCTGTATCACAATCACTACTGGGAAATCGAAAACGATTATCGTGAGTTGCGTTATCTGATGGAACATACCGACGCCGCGCGCGTGTCGTTGTTACTCGATGTGGGTTGGGTGAATCGTGTGAATGGCAAGCCCGCGCAAGCCGTCGAATTGTTTCGCGCGCGCATCGCTTGCTTTCACCTCAAGGACACGCTAGGCGATTGGTTCACCGAACTGGGACGCGGCACATTGGATTGGAGCGCGCTCAAACCTGCGCTCGCGCAATTCGATGGCTGGCTGGTGCACGAACGTGACCAAGCCGTGCCCAATCCACTAGAGAGTGCGCGTATCAGTCGTGAATTCATTCGACAACAACTTGGATTCTAAGCGCCTATCATCAAGGATCGGAAAAACACCTTGTCGCCGACAACACTCGTGAACGTAACCAACCGCAAAGCGGCGATTGGACTGTACGCACTCGCCGTTTTTTTCTTTTGGGCTTCGCAATACATCTTTCTGCCCATCTTGCCGACGTACCTGCAAAGCAAGGTCACCGATTTGTCACTCGTCGGTTTCATCCTTTCGATGTACGGCTTGTGGCAAGCGCTCGTACGCATTCCGCTCGGCGTTGCCGCCGATTGGTGGGGCAGACGCAAACCGTTTTTGATTATCGGACTTGCGCTGGGCGGGCTCGGTGCGTGGATGCTTGCCGTCAGTGACGACGCTTTCGGCTTGGCACTCGGACGCGCAATCACAGGCGCGTCCACCGGCGTTTGGGCTGTACTCGTCGTTGCATTCAGCGCGCTCTTTCCGCCAGAAGAATCGGTGCGCGCGACGTCGCTGGTGATGATTGCGAATTCGCTAGGGCGCATCATCGCCACATCGAGTACGGGCGTGCTAGACGCTTGGGGTGGACATACTTTGCCTTTTTTTGTCGCGACGGGACTAGCGATTTTGTCCGCGCTCCTCATCCTACCGATTGGCGAAACGCGCCTAAACGCGCGCGCACCGAGTATGCACAGCATCGGCGCGCTGTTGCGTCGCCGCGATGTGTTGTTCCCAACTTTGTTGAGCACGCTCTCCCAATACGTGTTGTGGTCAACCAGTTTCGGTTTCTTTGCGGTCTTGGCAAAACAACTCGGCGCGACGAGTGTGGTGCAAGGAATGATCGTCACCATTCACATCGCTCTTGCCATTTTGGGGAACGTGGTTGTCCTTTCGCTGGTCTCGCGACTCGGTGCACCCAGAATCTTGGCGTTGAGTTTCGTTTTGTTGTTCATCGGCACGATGCTTGCCGCACTTGCCCCATCGCTTTCGATGCTTTTACTCGCGCCAGCATTCGTCGGTTTGTCGTTGGGCATCAGTTACCCTGTGACGATGGGGATGAGCATCGAACGTGTGAACGAATCGGAACGCGCGACCGCAATGAGTTTGCATCAAGCAATTTACGCGGTGGGAATGTTCGTTGGTCCCGCCGTCAGTGGTGTGCTTGCCGATCACATCGGCTTGCAACCGATGTTCGGCGTGACCGCGTGTGCCGTACTCATACTTGGACTGTGGGGCACAGCCAAGTTCAACTTGAAACCTGCAACTTGAAACCAAGGATTACAATGCCAGTTTTGCAAAACGAACATGCGACACGCGCACTCCAGCGCGGCTTTGACAAAATCGTGAATCTACTCGCGGCGACGCTGGGACCCACGCAAGGGGTGATTCTCTCTCAGCACGAAACACGCGCCGCGCCTGAACTGCTCACCGATGCGGCGACGATTGCGCGACGCATCATCGCGCTGCCTGACCGCGCGGAGGATGTGGGTGCGATGCTCGCGCGCAATTTGGTGTGGCGGCAACATTTGCGCGCGGGCGATGGTTGTGCGACGACTGCCGTGCTCGCGCAAGCGATTCTGCGTCACGCGCGCGCGTACATCGCGGCGGGTGGCAATGCAATGATGTTGCGACGGGGCATCGAACGCGGTGCGCGCGCCGCGCTCGACGCGCTCAAAACGATGGCGCGTCCCGTGCAAAGCACCGACCTTGCGCGCGTCGCCGAAACGATCACCGCCGATCCAACGTTGAGCGCGACGCTCGGCGAAATTTTCTCCAAACTTGGCGCCGATGCGTACGTGATGATCGAAGAATACATCACGCCGTACATCGAGCGGCAGTATTACGAAGGCGGGCGTTTCAAAGGACGCTTGGCATCACCACACCTTGCCACCGATGCGGTCACGCGTCGGTGTGTGATTGACGCGTGTCACGTCGCGCTGTATGCGGGCGAAGTGAACACAGTCGAAGATGTGATGCCGCTGTTGAAAATCGTTGCAGGGACCGAGTGGCATCAAGTCGCGCTCATCGCCAAAGAAATTTCGGGCACTGCGCTGGCGACACTCGTGTTGAATCATCAGCAAGGTAAACTAAAAATTCTTGCGGCGGAATTGCGCGAAGGCGAATCGAAACGCCTGAGCGATTTTCAAGACCTTGCGGTGCTCACAGGCGCGACAATCCTTGCGCGCGAAACCGGTCGTACGCTTGCAAAAATCGAACCTTCCGATTTGGGTGCCGCGCCGCGCGTCGAAGCGGATGCGGACGAGTTGATTGTCGTCGCGGGTGAAGGTGATCCCGATGTGGTGAAGCAACACGCGGAGGGATTGCGTGCGCGCATCGAAACGTTGCCTGAGAACGATGAAGAGATTGGCGATTTGAGATTTCGGTTGGCGCGGCTCAACGGGCAAATCGCCAAGTTGATGATTGGCGCGCACACAGAAGCGGAACGCAGTGTGATGCGTCAACGCGCGGAGAAAGCGATTCGCGCATTGCCGCTCGCGTTGCGTGAAGGTGTGGTGCCTGGTGGTGGCGTCGCGTTTTTGAATTGCATTCCCGCTGTGCGCGCGATTTCCGCGAATGGCGATGAAGCGTTCGGCGTGCAAGTGATTGCGCGCGCGCTCGAAGAGCCGTTTCGTCGCATCGTGCAGAACGCGGGGCTGGACGCGCCCGCCGCGCTCATTGCCGAAGCGCAACGACGTGGCGCATCGTTTGGTTGTGACGCGCTCACGGGGCAAATCGTTTCGATGGACGATGCGGGCATTCTCGACGCGGCAGGTGTAGTGCGCGAAGCGTTACAAACTGCCGTCAGCGGCGCGGTGATGGCGCTCACGACCGAAGTGATTGTGTTGCGCGAAAATCCACCGACGAGTTTTGAACCGTAAAAGTATTCAGTATGCAGTATTCAGTATGCAGTATTCAGTATTCAGTGTTCAGTATTCAGACTGAACACTGAATACTGAACACTGAACACTTGAACACTGAACACTGAACACTTGAACACTGTAAAGGAGAATAACCTATGAAATTTTTCCTCGATTCTGCCAAAGCCGATGAAGTCAAGTACGCGCTCGAAATGTGGAACATTGATGGCGTGACGAGTAATCCGCGCCACGTGCGTAACAGTGGCAAGCCGTTTCTCACCGCCATCAGTGAAATCGCCAAATTACTCGAGGGCACAGACAAGACGATGTCTGTCGAGGTGAATCCGCACCACACTGATCCCAAAGCGATGTTTGAGGAAGGTGTGAAACTTGCGGCAATGTCACCGAATTTCGTCATCAAGATTCCTGCCACCGAAGCCGGGTTCAAAGCGTTGCAAATGTTACGTGAGAAAAATATTCGCGTCAATCTCACGTTGATTTTTTCGGCGGCGCAAGCGCTCCAAGCCGCGCGACTCGGCGCGACGTACGCGTCCGTGTTCGTCGGCTGGAAGGAAGCGAATGGCGAAGAAATTTCGCACTTGGTCGGCGAAATCACGCGCATCTATCGCAATTACGATTTCAAGACCCAAGTGCTCGTGGCAGCGATTCGCAACGCGCGCCAAATCGTCGAGGCGGGCATTGCCGGCGCGGACATTGTCACCGCTGGTTTCGACGTGTACAAAGACGCGTTCGATCATCCGTACACGGCAAAGGGCTTGAAATTGTTTGCGGATAATTGGGACGCGACACCGTATCAATGATTTTCGATTGTAGATTGCAGATTTTAGATTGAGTTACACGCAAGGCAATCTGCAATCTAAAATCTGCAATCTGAAATCGTGGGAAAGTTCAATGGGTTTTCTGAATAGTTCTCCCCCACGCTTGGGAATCGTCTGTCTCGCGCGGCTTACGTTCGAGGCATCGCTCGCGGAGCAGTGGTACGCGCAGGTGCGCGCGCGGCTTGGTGAACTCGACGCTGTTGAGTTATGCGCGATCGAAAAACTCGTCATCGAGAAACCAGATGCCGATGCCGCAATTGAGGCACTGCGCGCCAAGAACATTGACGCGCTTGTCATCGTCAGTGGTACGTTCGCGCTCGGTGGCTTGGCGATGCAATTCGCGCAAGCGTTCGCCGATGTGCCGCTGATGCTGTGGGCGTGGCACGAGCCGCGCGAGCAAACCGGCAAACTGCGCCTCAACTCACTCGTCGGCGCGAATGTGAACGCGAGCAATCTCTACAAACTGGGGCATCGTCCATTCACGCTCTACACCGCGCACGATGATCCGAACGCGCGGACGCACCTCGCACGATTCGCGCGCGTCGCTGGCGTGTTGCGCGATCTGCGACAACTGCGTATCGCTTCGATTGGTGGACACGCGCCGGGGTTCGAGGACTTGGCGGTGGATAAACTTGCGCTGCGCCGTGCAACGGGAATCGAGGTAGTGGATGTTGGCTTGCAAACGATCGTCGCGCGCGCTCAAGCCATCGCACACGATCGCGCGCGCGCGACAGCCAGCGACTTGCTCCAACAATTCGATGATGTGGTCGAGATCAGCGCGCGGCAAGGTGATGCGTTTGCCGCGCTGGTCCTCGCGCTGCAAGAGTTTGCCACCGAAAATAAATTCGACGCGCTCACGCTCAAGTGTTGGGGCGATTTAGTCGAGGCGTATGGCATCGCGGGGTGTGGCGTCGTTTCGGTGCTAAATGATCGCGGTATCTACATCGGTTGCGAAGGTGATGTGATGGGTACGGTGGCGATGCTCATCGCGCGACGATTGACCGACGTGCATCCATTCCTCACCGATTTTGTGTCGGTGGATGCAGAGACCAACACAGGGTTGATGTGGCATGGCGGTTGCGCGCCGATGGGACTTGCACACGGCGCGAAACATCTTTTTTCGCATTTCGCTGGAGGCAAGGGTGTGACAGCGGGGTTTGCGCTCAAGCCGGGGCGCGTGACGTTGTTGCGTTTAGGCGATGATGGTCACAACTTGCGAATGCTCGCAACAACAGCCACTGCACTCGAAACAGAGATGGTCGTGCGCGGCACACTCGCGCGCGTGAAATTCGATAGCGACGGAATGGCGTTCCTCGATGAAATTCTGTCGAACGGCTGGGAGCATCATTTGGTGATGGCGTACGGAGAAATCGTACCCGAGTTGGAGATGCTGGCGCGCGCGATGAGAGTGCCGATTACGATCAAGTGACCGAAGACGAAAGACCGAGGACCGAAGAATGAGGTTGGGTGGTAAGGGAGAGATATGGTATTCAAATTTGAGAAATTGGAAGTGTGGCAGTTGGCGCTGGAGTACATTGATCTCATTTACGAATTGGCGAGTCATCTTCCCAAGAGTGAAGAATACAATCTCAAATCACCTGAAGCGTACGCTGTTCGTGAAGAGTCCGCGCCTTACCAAGTCTCCGAGACGCAGGAGGATGTATGAAGATTGATCTTCCATCCTCCATCCTCGGTCCTTCGTCCTTGGTCTTCGGTCTCGTCGTTCTACTCCAAACCGCGCTAATCTACTTTCAACACTTTACGCCGTTCGAGCGTGAGATGAATTTGCGTGCCGTGCTGTGGGGTGCGCGTCCTGCGCCACGCTATTGGGCGGTGCTTGCGCTCGATGTGCTGG
>JAOACU010000009.1 GCA_026417715.1 Anaerolineae bacterium
TGACGACGTGCATCGTGTAACTGTACAGCGAGTTTTGTCCCAGCGGCAACAGGAACCAACCGAGCGCCGCCCAAATCGGCTTCCAGAAAAATGTACAGAACAGATAGGCGAATTGAAACACAATGAGCGTCGCCAAGATGCGTCCAGGCGCAACGGTACTTTTGTTGAAAAGTTCTGTGACGACTAACTTGACATCTATCCCCGGATACAAACGCGCCAAAACGCTCACCTCGGTCGAATACAAGTGCAACAACCAAATGAAGAGAAGTGCGGAAAACAAAAAGTAGGGCCACTTGGGAAGTACGCTCAAGCGGTTGTAGATTGCTTGACGATGATAGCCAAACGCCATCGCCCAGAAAAAGAGCAATTGCCACGCTGGCGGATGAAATGTGGTGTTGCCGACAATCGGCGCGAAGATGAATTGATCTCTCGAGTGCTGGAAGAAGAACCAAATTGCAAACGAGCCCACAAGCAACCAGCGCGTGTGATTGCGATAGAGCAACCACAAACCAATCGGCGCAAATGCCATCAAAAAAGTGTACAGCAACGGGATGTCTGCCAGATAGTATGTTTGGCGCAAGATGATCACATTGATCGTAAACTGGAGCGGATCGCTGAGGTCAACGCCTTTTGCCCAAGGCAACTTGTAGAAATCCGAGACCATCGCAAACCCCAGCGTCATCACAATTGTCAGCCGATACAGTGTCCACGCGCGCTGGAGGGCTTTGCGCACCGCCGCGCGCAAACCTTCGCGGCGCGCGATGCCACCGTACACGATGCCAACGACCATCCCCGAAATCACGACGAACGCTTCCGCGCCGGAGGTGAAAAAGGAATTGTTGCCGGTGATGAGATAGAGCCACGACGCGCCGCCAAAGTGATCCACCACCATCACGAACACTGCAAACCCGCGCAACAAGTCCAAGCGCAAGTCGCGATGCTCACTCGCGGGGTAACGCCAACTCTCTACTAGTGCGCGCAACCACGCGCCCAGCGACTGACGTTGGCGCGGCAAGGCAACGGCAACGGTTGGATTCGATTGGGTTTGACGATCAACCAACTCGCTCATAATTTCTCTGCGGAGCGATTCAAGTATACGCAAAGCAGAATGGCTGTCAATCCCGAATGCTTGTTAGACCTTACGCGGAATGCTACCCGTCCAAGAACACCAAGATCACGAAAAAATTGCAGAAACCACAACAACCCGTAGTACTCAAACGAAAGGCGGAGGGTGACTTGCCCTCCGCCTTGGCGTTATTCCTCGGTCAGGGTCTCTTCTTCGGGTTCGATGACTTCGATACCCATCTGGCGTAGCGCCTGCGCGCGCTGACTATGAATGGAAGCAGTTGCTAGAATGATGCGCGCAGGAGTGATACCCGTGTGTTGGATGTACAACGCCCGCTTGCGTTCCAGGCGTTCCTGAATCTTGGGACCAACGCTTGCCGCAATCTCGACGAGAATGTGTTGACCATCATAGATCAGCACATCGAATTGTTCATTACCGATCCAGCGTTGTTCGACACGTACACCAAAGGACTGTTCCAGCAATGCGGCAATCGTCTGGCGGAAAATACTCTCGTTGCGAATACCCCAGCGTGCACCCAGACGATCAATGGCGCGATGTAACTCTTGGATGCCTGCTTCCAGACGTTGCTCAAGTTGCTCGAAACGCCTGTCCACCTGCTCAAAGCGTTGATCCACCTGCTCAAAACGCTTGTCCACCTGCTCGAAACGCTTGTCCACTTGCTCAAAGCGTTTGTCCACCTGCTCAAAGCGTTGATCTACCTGCTCGAAGCGCTTGTCCACTTGCTCGAAACGTTTGTCCACCTGCTCCAAGCGTTTGTCCACCTGCTCCAAGTGTTTGTCCACCTGCTCCAAGTGTTTGTCCACTTGCTCAAAGCGCAAGCGCGTTTCAACACGAAACTCACGGAGTTCTGCCAGTACCGCCGCCACTTCTTCTTTGCGCGCGAGAAATTTCAGGAAAGCCGAATAGATCGCCGGCTCTAACTCGGGGCGGCGTTCCAGCAAATCGGGTAGTCGTACGGTGAACAGTTCGATGATTTCTTCGTCTGTAAGTCGAACCATCTGGGCGGACATCATCTCTAGTATACCACAAACACGGCCAAGTATCAACCCTTGATCACGGCAAGTGGCTCTAGTCGCGCGACCTTGTGGCTAATGCCTGCGCGATGAACAACGTCCACCACGCGCGAAACATCCTTGTACGCTTGCGGTGCTTCTTCTGCCAAACCGGGCATCGAGCCCGCGCGCACGATGATCCCGCGCGCTTCGAGTTCGTTGCGTAGCGTTTCGCCGCGCAGTGATTTTTTCGCTTTGGCGCGACTGAACACGCGTCCCGCGCCGTGACACGTCGAGCCAAATGTTTCTGCCATTGCCTTTGCCGTGCCGACGAGCACGTACGACGTAGTGCCCATCGAGCCAGGAATCAAAACGGGCTGACCGATGTCGCGCAAATCGTCCGGCAATCCCGATGCGCCGGGACCGAACGCGCGCGTCGCGCCTTTGCGATGCACACACAACTTGACGCGCTTGCCGCCAACTTGGTGCTCTTCGATCTTGGCAATGTTGTGAGCAATGTCGTAGATTTGAAACAGATCGAAATTCTTGACGACGCCCGCGAGCACTTGCTCGAACGTACGCCGAATGTGATAAGCAAGAATCTGACGATTGGCAAACGCATAGTTCGCCGATGCCGCCATCGCTTTGAAATATGCTTGTCCCTCCGGCGAATCGAGCGGCGCGCAGGCAAGTTCGCGGTCTGGTAGTTCAATTTTGTATTCACGCACCGCGCGCTGAAAGTCGTTCACGTAATCGGTGCAGACCTGATGCCCCAACCCGCGCGAGCCACAATGAATTTGCACGACGATTTGCCCGGGGAACAAGCCAAAGCGTTCGGCAATTTTTGTGTCGTACACTTCGGCAACGTGATCCACTTCGATAAAGTGATTGCCCGCGCCGAGTGTCCCCAGTTGCTCGCGCCCGCGCTCTTTGGCGCGTTTAGAGACCGCGCTCGCATCCGCACCAGGCATTCGTCCGAATTCTTCCGTGTGCTCCAAGTCCTCGCGGCGCGCGTAGCCGTTTTTGAGTGCCCATTCCGAACCTTGCTCCAACACCGCATCGAGTTGTTGCGCGTTCAGCGGCACACTCCCTTCCGACCCGACACCACTCGGACAATTTTTGTAGAGCGCGGTTGCCAAGTCCTTGAGACGCGGCGCGATTTCGTCTGCGTGCAGATGTGATGCCAGCAAACGCACGCCGCAATTGATGTCATAGCCCACACCGCCCGGCGAAATGACCCCATCGGGCGCGCGTGTTGCTGCCACACCACCAATCGGAAAACCATAGCCCTGATGAATGTCTGGCATCGCAATCGCATACTGGACGATGCCGGGCAAGGTCGCGGTATTCACCAATTGTTTCACCGAATCGTCTTGCAACGCATCTTCCAACAGTTCCTCGCTCGCATACAGGCGCGCAGGTACACGCATATCGTCGCGAAAACTTTGCGGCACTTGATAGACGCAATCCGCAATGCGTTCGAGATTCTGTTTGGTAATCATACGTACCTCCCCCAGTCATTTTGCCACAGGGGACACAGAGAAATCACGTTCGATCCCTGTGGCTAATCTAACATTCCCAAGATTGTCACACATCCACAACCACAACGACTTCCCAGCCTTCCGCTGTTTGTCGAATAGACAAGTTGTGATACGTCACTGCCTTGATGAGTTTATCGAGTTGGACAAAAGGCACACCCAAAACTCGCGCGCGCAATTCGGTTGGCGTTAGAGAGATGATGTCGAACTGCTGATACATTTCGCGATGTGTGTCCTGCAACCACAACAACTCGGTCAGCCAATTCACGAGTAACGACTCGTAATCGAGTGCGGTTACGTGCACCGCGCGCGTGGTGGGCGTAGCATCGTTGCGCGCGCGTGCACCTTCGAGCGCAAAGAGCGCGTGCGCGGCGTTCTCGAACAACTCGCGCACATCCTTGCCAAACGCGCGAAAAGACCAATCCGCTGTGTGTGGAATCTCTTCAAAGCGTTTCATCGTAGCAAATATAGTACTCATATCCTCTTTAACGTCAAGGCGACTTTTTTGTTTATCTATCTATCCTGTAGTATACTAACTGATGGTGCTAATTGTCAGAGCGACCGAAGAGAGCGAACCATCTCACAAACAACTTTGCGAGACGCGGAGATTGCCCTGACAAAGGAAGGGCGATGTTCACCCTGACAAAGAGTTCAGCGCGACAAATTTCCTTGCAAGCATTACTTTTGTAGCACTACTGTCTCACATTCCCAATCTCCAATCTCCAATCTCTAATCTCTAATCTTCAATCTCTAATGTATCTCAAACATCTCGAACTACACGGCTTTAAGACGTTTGCTAATCGCACGCATTTTGTTTTCGATCGTGGCATCACGGCGATTGTTGGTCCGAATGGTTCAGGCAAATCGAACATTGCTGATGCGGTACGCTGGGTGATGGGTGAGCAGGCGTACTCGGAACTGCGTGTCAAGAAAACCGAGGATGTCATTTTCACTGGTAGTGCCACGCGCCCGCGAATGGGAATGGCAGAAGTTTCGATGACGCTGGAGAATCCTGATCCTTGGATGCCAGCCCCGGGGGACACAGAGACCACCGAGGAAAAAGCGGACCCTGTGACCGAACTTTTGCGCTCCAATCCCTCCGAAGTGACGATCAGTCGCCGCGCGTATCGCGATGGAGGCAATGAATATTTTCTCAACGGTGCGCGCGTACGCCTGCGCGACATTCTGGAACTACTCGCGCGCTGGGGGCTTGCGCGCAACACCTACGCTGTTATCGGACAAGGACTGGTTGACCAAGCCCTGTCCCTGCGTCCTGAAGAACGTCGCGCACTCTTTGAGGAAGCCGCTGGCATTGGCTTGTATCAATCCAAACGCCAAAACGCGCTCGATAAACTTGCCGAAACGCAACAAAATCTCATTCGCGTCAACGACATTATCAACGAAATCGCCCCGCGTTTGCCGATCCTCGCGCGTCAAGCCGAGCGCGCCAAGAATTACGATACGCTGGTCAAGACGCTCGATGAAAAATTGCGTTTGTGGTACGCCTTCCATTGGGCACGCGCGCAACAGCACGCGCAAGAAGCCGTCCAGCGCGAACACCACGCGCGCGAAACATTGAACGCGCGACGTGCGCACGCGCAAGACCTGGCTACCCAACTCGCTCAACTGCGCCGACAGGGACAAGAATTGCGCGCGCAACTCGCCGAAGCGCGACGCGCGCGTACGCAATTGGAACAACAGCATGCTACCCACGTGCGCGAACTCGCTGTGCTGGCGGAACGTTTGCGCTTTACCACGCAACAACTCGATGAAGCGCGCGCGGAAATCGAATCGTTGACCGAAGCCAAGCGCGCCTACGAACAACAGATCGCGCAGTTGACGCAGGAACGCGCTGCCAAAGAGCGCGAACGCGAGCAGGCGGCTCAACGCATTCGCGAGGCGGAGAATTTGTTGCGTGAGCAAGAGCATCGCGCCGCACACGCTGAAACCTTGTTGGAGGAAAGTCAACCCCAAATTCGCGAAATAGCCAAACAACTTGCCGCGCTCAAAACGCGCTTGGGAGTGTACGAAGACGGCTTGCGCGCTGCCGCCAACTTGAGCGTCCAAGCCGACGCGCTCACTTCGCTGGAATTCAAACGCGCCGAAGCAGAACGCGCGGTCGAAACGACACGCGCACATCTCGCCGAACTGCGCGCCGCCCTGACGATTGCCGAGCGCGAAGTCGCCAACGCGCGTGCCGCCGAAGACGCCGCGCGGCGTGCGCTGACACAACTCGATACGCAGATCGCGGCAAAGACGCGACGATTGGACGCCTTTACGCGCGAAGCGCAAACGGTGCAGACACAACACCAAACCGCGCAGGTGCAAGCCGAGCACGCTGCGCGCCACATCGCCGAAAACGACCAAGTGATTGCGCCACTCGAAGCGCGCCTTGCCGAAATCGAACGCGCGCAAAGCGAGTTGGAAGAGCGTGAAACTCTCGAACGCGCGCGCCTTGCCGAGTTCGAGGACGCGCACAATCGCGCGGTGCTGGAAGCAGAACGCGCGCGCGCGGACATTGCGCGACTGCAAGCGGAAATCGAAGACGATCTGGCTTCGGGGCGCATCGTCTCCGAAATCAAAATTGCGGACGAAGCAAACGGCGCGACGCGCGAAACTGCCATCGTCTTCAACGCTGATTTGCCCACGCAGTTGCGTCTGCAATTGGGTGACGAAATCGTCGCGCTACCGGTGGTGACTCAAGTGCCCGAAGGACTAGAAAAAGAAATTCGACGACTACGCAATCAGTTAAAGTATATGGGCGCGGTGAATCCGAACGCGCCCCAAGAGTATGCCGAATTGAAAGCGCGACACGCGTTTCTCACCGAGCAAGCCGCCGACGCGCAACACGCTATCGAAAAACTGAATCAAGCCGTCGCCGAACTCGATCAAATTATGCGCGAGAAATTTCAAGCCACGTTCAAAGCCGTCAACACCGAATTCCAAAAATTTTTCGCCATCTTGTTCGACGGTGGCACGGCACGACTAGAGTTGACGAATCCCGACGACATTACGCAGACCGGGATTGACGTGATTGCGCGACCGCCGGGCAAACGTTCCGCACATCTGGCAATGCTTTCGGGTGGCGAGCGCGCCCTCACTGCCACTGCGCTCTTGTTCGCGATTCTTAAGGTTTCGCCTACGCCATTTTGCGTATTGGACGAAGTGGACGCCGCGCTGGATGAAGCGAATGTCGCGCGTTTTCGTGACGCTTTGCGTACGCTCACCTCAGACACCCAGTTCATCATCATCACCCACAATCGCACGACGATGGAGAGTGCAGACGCCGTGTACGGAATCACAATGGGTGAAGACGGCGTATCGCAGGCAATGTCGTTGCGGTTGGAGACGGAGACAGGAGGCGGGAGGCAGTAGGCAGGAGGCAATGTTCAGTCTTCAGATACATAATACGAACTACGCCTCACGTCTCACGCCTCACGCAATACGCAATATGCAATACGCAATACAAAAGGAGACACTATGCCAATCAAACTTCAAGGAATTTTTCCCCCCGTTCCCACACCTTTCGATTCAGACGGCGAAATTCTGCCCAACAAACTCAAATCGAACCTAGCGTTGTGGAATCAGACAGGATTGCACGGCTACGTCATTCTTGGCTCGAATGGCGAAGCGGTGATGCTCACCGAGTATGAAAAAATCGCGCTGTGGCAAGCCGCGCGCGAAGCGATTCCGCGCGACAAACTTTTTCTCGTTGGCGCGGGAATGGAATCCACGCGCGCAAGTATCGCGCTCGCCAAACGTGCCGCTGAATTTGGTGCAGATGCGGCGATGTTCGTCACACCGAGTTACTACAAAGCGGAAATGAAACCTGCCGCGCTCATTCGTCACTATCGCGCGATTGCCGATGCCTCGCCGATTCCAACGATCATTTACAATATGCCTGCTGCCACAGGCATTGACCTCGATGCGGACACGGTGATTCAACTTGCTGAACATCCGAATATCATCGGCATCAAAGACAGTAGTGGCAATGTGGCCAAGTTTGCGACCATCGTCCGCGCCGTGCGTCCCGATTTTTCCGTGCTGGCTGGTTCGGGTGGCTATGCGTATCCCGCGCTGTGTGTGGGCGCGCAAGGTGCAGTAGCAGCACTTGCCAACGTTGCACCGCGCGAGTGCGTCGCGCTGTACGAGGCGTTCCGCGCAGGACGGCACGAAGAGGCGCGCGCGTTGCAATTGCGTTTGGTGCAACTCAACGCGGCAGTGACCACACGTTGGAATGTGCCGGGCTTGAAAGCCGCGCTCGAAGAGTTGAATCAAGGTTTCTATGGCGGACCACCGCGCCTCCCGCTACTCCCTCTGGGCGAAGCCGAACGCGTCGCGTTAAGAAAGATTATGCAAGAAGCGAATGTAATTTAGGATTTACGATTTATGATTTAAGATTGTGCCTGGCTGAGGAACTCGATCATAAATCCTAAATCTGAAATCATAAATCGAAAATGACCTTTGACGAACTTCTCTTCCAACTCGACCATACCACTTCGATTGCCGCCAAAACGCGCTTGGTGCGCGAGTTTGCGCGCGAGAATTCATCGCCGTTGATTGAAGACACGCGCGCGACGTTCTTTTACCTGAGTGAAAACGCGGAAAGCGTCGCGCTCGAGGGCGATTGGACGAATTGGCAACCGACCGCGCCACTCGAGTACCTGCCCGATACTCCCCTCTGGTATCGCGTCGAACGATTTCCGCGCGCCGCGCGTCTCGAGTATCGTATCGTCGTCAACGGACGCGCGCGCCTCGATCCGCACAATCCGCGCGTCGCGCCACCGGGGTTTGGTCCAAACTCCGAAGTAGTGATGCCCGATTATCGCGCGCCACGCGAACTGACCGAACCCCCACCCAAGATACGCGGGCGCGTGGAGCAACATTGGTTAGTAAGCCAAGTGTTGAACGAACGGCGAACGTTTTGGGTGTATTTGCCGCCGCGCTATGCGCCGCAAAACAAGTATCCTGTCGTCTATGTGAACGATGGAGACGGTTATTTGCATTTTGCCGAACTACCGCGCGTGATGGATTATCTGATCGAACGCGGGGAGGTCAAACCTTGTGTTGCCGTTTTGATCAAGCCGAATGATCGAGAAAAAGAGTATGCGCGCAACAACGCCTACGTGCGCTTTTTGACCAATGAACTGGTGCCTTGGGTGGACACTTATCTGGCGACACGCAAAGCACCTGCGCGCGCGATCATCGGCGCATCACTGGGTGGCTTGATGGCGGCACACGCGGCACGACGTCGTCCAAATGTGTTTGGTGCAGTGGGCATACAATCGGGGT
The DNA here is from genome assembly GCA_026417715.1 of Anaerolineae bacterium. Lineage (GTDB taxonomy): Bacteria > Chloroflexota > Anaerolineae > UBA4142 > UBA4142 > VGOB01. The sequence goes on from JAOACU010000009.1 coordinate 8,910, forward strand.
ACTTGGGTTATCAAAACGACGCGCTAATGCGCGATTATGCCGCCGCGTCGCATCTGGGAACACGCTTTTATCTCACAGTTGGCGAATTTGAAACAGATGTGCGTGGAGACGGACATCCTGAGGGAGATTTGGTCGCCGCGCAACGACGTTTTGTCGAATTGTTACAGAGCAAGGGATACCGTGTGCAATCTGCCGAGTATCCCGAAGGGCATCAGTGGGGATTTTGGCGTGCACATCTGGGAGAGATGTTCAAGTTCTTTTGGAGTTAAAAACGGTGGGACGTTTGTCCCACCGTTTTTTATCGGTTGGTCATAAACCACTGTTCGGGAAAATAGTCAATGCCGAGTGGCGACGGTGGGTTGGGCACCACGCGCTTGTGGACAAAGGCATAACCCGTGTGATACACCAAAAAGATATACGGCACATCGGTCGCGATGATTTTTTGAATTTGTGCGAACGCCTGCTTGCGCGTTTCATCCACGCACGGGGGTTTGTTCGTTTGGGCAAACAGGCGTTCCACTTCGGGATTGACGTATGCACTCAGATTCAGGCGCGGAATATTGATCTCGGTCCACATCTGAAACGAGAGATACGGTTCGATGGGTGTGCGCCAGCCCAAGAGAAACATATCAAAGTCGAAAGGTTCTTGACGGAGATAGTTCACATACGTTGCAAAATCGGCATAGAGCAATTCCGATTCAATACCCAGTGTCTTGAGTTGGGCTTGGAGCACTGCGCCGACTTGTTCGCGCGTTTTGTTGTTGACGTTGTAGAGAATACGCAACTTGGGAACAGGATTGTTCGCACTATCCACCAATCTGCCGCTCGCGTTCAGTTTGTAGCCGGCTTTTTGCAGTAATGATTTTGCTGTGTCCAAGTTGTACTCATAGCGCGGCACATCGGAGGCAAAGACACTCATCGTCGGCGGAAAGATCGAGTAGGTGGGTTTGGCAAGGTTGTGGAAAATCTGTGCAGCGATCGCGTCGCGCGGAACGGCATGCGCAAGGGCTTGGCGCACCACTGCGTTCTTCAGAAACGGTCGCCGCAAATTCAAGCCGATGAATTCCCATTCGGGCGCGGCAGGCGCCCACTCGTACAGCGCGAGATGTTCGATTTGGCGCGCCTTGGCAAAATCGGCGGGGGTGACGGGCGCTGTGTCTATTTCGCCGGCTTGGAGCATTTGGAATTGCTTGTTCGCATCGGGCACGATGCGAATCGTGTACGAATCGAAATGCGGCGCGCCGCGATAGTACAAATCGTTACGAATGAACGTGATGTGATCACCGCGTTGCCACTCTTTGACCTTGTATGCGCCTGAGACGACACTCGGAAAATGGATTTCGGGATTCTTGCTCGGATCGCGCCAATCCAATTTGCTCCAGATGTGCTGTGGCAAGGGTGTGATCACGTCCACGTTCAATAGCGCGGTGCACGTGGCTTCTTTGAGCGTGATTTCCAACGTCCAATCATCTTTGGCGATGTACGAGGCGATATTGGCGAGTCCTTCGATGTAGGGATATTGATTTTCTGGCTTGGCGGCTTGAACAAACGTCCACACGAAATCGTGTGCGGTCAACGGCGCACCGTCGCTCCATTTCAAATCGCGCCGCAGTGAAAATGTGTACGTCTTGCCATCACTGGACACCGTCCACGACTCTGCCATTCCGGGGATAGGTTGCAAGGTTCGCGGATCGCGCAACCACAAGCCGCTTGCAAACACCTTGTCTTGGTAGATACGCGAGGTCGCATCGGTCGTGAGGTAGGGATGGAAACTCACTGCGTCGCTTGCGCGCGCTTCACGAAAATCGCCGCCGCGCGGAGGGACGAAGGTCGTGGGAGTGGGCGCAACGGTGGGCGATGGGGTCGCGGTTGCGCGAGAGGGAGCGGGAGTAGATGTTTCTGGGGCTTGACAGGCGTATAGAACAATTGTCAGTAGAAGAATCGGAGTGATTTTTTGCATGGAGATTCACGCGGAGCATATCGAGGTGTATCGAAAATTGGTGCAACGATTATACCGAGATGTTGGAGGGCTGTCAAAAGTATAAAGGCGAATGGTTGTCCCATTCGCCTTTTTTTCTACCGCTGGAACCAATCTTCGTCTTTGTTCTCGCTTTGGTGCTGGGTGCGCGCGTAATTCACCACGCCAATCAGTCCCACGAGGAGTCCACCGAAGGAAACTAGATAGGCGATAAAGTTCATCAGTAGTGTAGATTCAAGGAGCCGGAGGATCATCAGCAGTGGCAGGAGGATGCCCAGTAGCATCAAGGCAACTCCTACTGCCATCAAACGGAAAGGGGGCCAGCGCATCATTTGAACAACCAGCATTCGACGAAATGCTTGGGGCGCGGCTCGAACGGCGGCGGCACTTGCACATCGCACAAGCCCTTGATGACGTGCGGACAACGCGGATGAAAGCGACAGCCCGGCGGCGGATTGATCAAACTGGGTGGTTCGCCCGGCGGCACTTGTTTGAAGGTGCGCGCGTTGTTCGCGTCGGGATCGGGAATCGCGGTGATGAGGGCTTGGGTGTACGGATGCAACGGCTCGCGCAACAAATCGTTCACTGGCGCCGTCTCGACAATCTTGGCGGCATACATCACCATAATTCGCTCGGAAAAGTAGCGCACGGTCGAAAGATCGTGGGTGATGTAACTTACTGCCAAGTGATGTTCTTCTTGCAAGGCGCGCAAGAGCATCAAGATTTCCACGCGCACCGATGCATCGAGCATTGAGACCGGTTCGTCGGCGACGATGAGTTTGGGGCGCATAATCATCGAACGCGCGACGACGACGCGCTGCTGTTGTCCACCACTGAGCATATGTGGAAACTTGGGCAAAAAGTCTTCCACAGGTGTCATCTTGACTTCGGTGAGCACCTCGCGGACGCGGCGTTCACGTTCGGCTTTGTCTTTGACACCGTTAATCAAGAGTGGCTCTTCCAAAATGCGCTGCACATTCATAAACGGTGGCAACGCGCCATAGGGGTCTTGTTGCACATAGCCGACTTGGGAGTGATACCAGCGCATCTCTTGGGAACTGAACGTGCTCAAGCGTTTGCCCTCAAAGACCACGTCACCTTTGGTCGGACGATACAGCCCCAGAATGGTACGCGCCAATGTGCTTTTACCACAACCGCTTTCGCCCACAAAGGCAACGGCTTCTTTGTAGCCCAAATCGAAACTCACGCCGTCCACCGCGCGCACATACCCCGCGCGCCCGAAACCCCACTTGCGTAGTTCAAACCACGTGTGCAGGTTTTGGACGGAGAGTAGGGGTTGATTGTTGGAATTTACAATCGCGCTCATTTGCCTCCATATTCATCAAGTTAGATAACGGATGTTACGCAAGGGTAGGAAAGTTTCAAACTTGTCCTACATTCTAGTCTCTGGCGTAAGGTGAGTTGGATAATCCTGTGACACAAGAAAAGTGATCTAAAAACCCATCTCAACGAATACGCAACGAATAAACGAATCACATTGTCCATTCGTTGATTCGTTATACATTCGTTGAGTTGATTCAACGCGAACCTTTACGCTGTCGCCCGCGCGCGTCGCGCGGCAAAAATGACTAACACCAACACAATACCTGCCGCCAATAACAAGAGGTTCTCACCAATGCCTGTAGCGGGCATACCTCCCGTCGGCGTGCCAGTGCCCGGTGCGACTGTTGCTGTACCTGTTGTCGCCAGCGTGGCTGTCACGGTGACACCACTTGCCGGTGTTCCTCCACCACCCGCTGGAGGTTGCACCACCAGCGTGGCTGTGGGTAGAGGCGTATTCGTGGGGACAAGAGTGTTGGTCGCTGTGGGTAGTGGCGCGCGGGTTGGCGTCGTCACGGCAATCACCACGCGAGTGGGCGTGGAGGTTGCCGCCGCAGGTCGCATCATCGGTTGGATGACAAAAACAAAAGCCACCAATGCCACGATACCAATTAACAGCAAGCCGACCAAACCCAAAGCAAGGACAATGAACAATCGGTTGGGACCGCCTCCAGCGGGTGCGACTTCTGACATAGGGCTCGTCTCCTCTCAAAATTTTCGATTTGCGATTTTAGATTTTCGATTCAACCTTGCCAATCGAAAATTGAACGCTCAGGGGTAGAAGACGGTAAAGGATTTGTTCAGACCTCACAGGTCTCCGAGACCTGCGAGGTCTAGACTCTCTTCCCAAGAGTGAAATTGAAAATCATCAATCAGAAATTCCACTAGCCGATCAATTCCAAATTTTCCCAAGGCACGAACACGCGCTCGCTCCCAAGACTAATCTCGGCACCGCGCGTCTGTACACCACTTTCTAGCAAGCGTGGTAGCGCGACAATTTCTGCGATGGTACCAATTTGTCCGCATCGCGTTCCGCTAACTATGCGCACTTGTGATCCGATTTGCGCAAACAGAGTGGGTGGTGGTGTCGCCGCGCCCGTGTCCGTCCCTGCCAAAATCGGGATGAACACTTCGGGACGCATCGGACTCGTTGGCACGGTCGGCGCGTTGACGATGGCTTCTTCGCCAAGATGTCCGCTCAACAAATCGAAAAAGGGTGTTGCCATCGCGCGTTCGCCAAACCCATCGGTCACTAAAGTTGGCATCTGCAACTCGCTAACGAGACGGCGGAGGCGTGGTGACAAGCCACCCGTGATCACACCTGCCACGCGCTCTTGGGCGGCACGTCGCAACGCGCCTTCGGTGATGCCTGCGCCCGCGATGATGATGGTGCCGCGCGCACTCACGTCAATTTGCTCCTCGGTGACGATGCCATCGGGTTGTTCGACCATTCGACGGAGTACCCCATAGCCCTCGCCGCCGGCGCCCCACACGCCTTGCGCCAACGCGCCCGTCGCCTCGATGAGCACACCTTGTCGCGCCATCACATTGATCACGGTGCCACGATACAAGGCGCGTAGTTCCACATCGGCACTCGCTAAATCGAGTACGATCCAAGCCCCTTGCACCGCCGCGAGACGACCCGCACCTGGCGCGCGGTACAAACGACGCAACACTCCAAACCATTCAGGTTTGGAGACGATGATTTCGCGCTCGGCAAAATCTTCGCCCACTTGTTTGAGCAGATATTTTTCCAGCGTATCTTTGGCGCGTACGTAACGCGCAACAGGCACAGGACGCAACTTGGCGGCACTCGTTACCTTGGCGATCACATCCAGCGCGCCCACGCGACTGCCGGCGGTGACCATCACGATTCCACGCGCGGGCAACATCCGTTCGCGGCGAATGCGCGCGAATTTGAGGACGCGGGTTTGTGTGAGCGCGGGAATGGTTGTATCAGGCATAGCCCACTTCGCCTCCCACGTCCCAGTACCACTGTTGAATCTTGGTGCGGCGTTTCTCGACATCGCTGGGCAAAACGATGGGACGTCCGCGCGCATCAATGACGACGCCCAACGCGCCACCTTCGACTTGTGCCTGAAAGACACCACGTTTGGCATTCGGTAAACTGGCGCCGCCGGTCAGCCGAACCTCTAACGATGCTTTTTGTCCCAGCACAATCGGCACAAGTTCCAACGAACCGTGTTGCACTTCCAAATTGATGGGACCGCTGTTGGAGGGTTGCACACGCACGCGCGCGTCTAACTGTCCCTCACGATTCTTGGACTGGAGCGCAATCACTGGTCCCAATGTCGCCAAACCATCGTGTTCGAGTACGCTAGCGGCGGCTTCGGGGCACAAGGTGGCAAGCGCACCCCACGCAGGCACCAAGCCAAATGAATCTACTGCCAACGAAAAGACACCATACGGTTGCAACGCATCGAGCGCAACGAGCGCGAGCGCGCCCAGATTGGAATTGGAGGCAAACATACCACCGCTGAGCACCAACAACTCACATTCGTCCGTTGCAAGGTCTTGCGCGGCACTTGCCAACGCCACACGCGCGGCGGCTTGGAGCAAATACATCTCTGGACGCGTGAGGGGCAACGCGCGCGGATACAAGGTGTGATTCAACCAGTACGCGCACGCCTCGTCATCCGCCATCTCGATTGGTAACCATTCCAGCCATCGCTCCAACGGTACACGATCCAAAAGATTCGCGAGGTGCTGTCCCAGTCCCACATCGGCACGCAGAATCGTTTGCACCTGCTCGCCATCTACGGAAACGATGCTCGTTGCACTTGCGCCCAAGTCCACGCCCATCACGCGCAAACCATATCGTCGCGCCAGATAACGAATCGCGGTTTGAAACGCCTGCGCGCTGGAGCGAATCGGCATCGCAGTCCAATTCGACAAATCGGTATAGCCCGGTAGCCATTTGATTTTCTTTTCGTCGTACAGGGCTTCGAGTTCGTGTTGTAACGGCAGGAGATTTTCGGTGTCCAACGTGGGACGCACATTATCCACCACGCGCAACGCGGTAACCTGCCCGATACGCTGCGCCACCTCCGCGCGCGCCGCGCTGTTGCCAGCGAAAATGACAGGTGGACGTGCGCCTTCATCGCGCGCAGCAACAATCGCCGTGACGAGATTGGTCAAATCGTACAACGCGGCGGTGGCTCCACCATCCACGCCCCCCACCAAAACGATTGCGTCTGCCTGCGCGCGCGCAAGTGTTTCCGCCGCGAGCACCATCGGGTCTTCAAGCACAGTGCGCGGTGTCTGTGAATCCGAATCGGGTGGTGGCGGCACCGTGATCGGCACCCAGCGTCCGATGCTCTCATCGAGCGCAAAGGTGGCGACTGTCATCGCGTGCGCGCTGTGGATGGCGCGTTGTGCACTCGTGATGCTCAATTCGCGACTCAAGCCGACGATTGCCACGCGCAGTGGCGCGGCGGCACTCGTCGTCGCGATAAACGCGTCCACACCTTGCAGACTGGAATGTTCCGGCGTAATCAACTGCCGATCATCGGTCAAGAGTTGACGCCCTGTGCGCGCTTGGATTTGTCGAATGGCATCACACACGCCCGCGAGCACGTTCGTGTCCGATGCTTGCGTCGTTGTGGCAGTGACACCTAGACTGAGCAGGCGATGTTGGTTATTCACCACATCCACCAGCGCGACTTTGGTTGTGACGCTTCCGATGTCCGCCACCAGAAGCGATTCGACTTTGTGTGGATCAGCCATAAGAGGAATTCAACTTGGCTCTGGTTCGTCCAACAACTTTTGGAGCGTGTTGATGATATACTCGGCTTTGGTAATTGCGTCTGCGGCATCGCGCGCGTCATAGCGCTCCATCGGCAAAAGGATTTCGTCGTCCTCTTGGATGGGATAGCGCGCTTTGTTCACATGGCGTTCCAACTGGGCTAAATAGCGATAGACCTGATTTAACTCTTTGGAACGTCGGTAGCGCAGGATACGACTGGCAAACAAGCCACTGATTACGTGCTCTTTCATCTCGATAATCTTGTACTTGAAGAGCACGGCTTTGGTCATCTTCTCTGCGGCCTGTTGGCAATGATAAACGGCGGTCCAATAATCGCCTTGTGCTGCCATTCGACGGGCTACGTCAAGTTCGGCTTTAGCCGTAGACTCGAAGGATTTCTGATAATCCACGCGTCGTATTTCCTCGACCAGCGAAAGTTTGCTCGCACGAATCGCTCCCATTTGAGAAGCAACGGCAGTTTACCCCAGACGATGCGATAACCTGTTACCAGGCCGAACATCAACGGTCCAAAGCGATACATCTCGCGTCGTAGTTCGGTTAGGGTCAGCAAAATCGGCATTACGCTGATACCCGTCTCAATCACCAAATCGTCAAATTGATCTTGTAACAGTGCATCGCGTTGACTTCCGCGCGGTAATTGCCGCGCCACCACTAACAAGTCTATATCAGATGCGCGACGCGCTGTGCCTTTGGCATAACTACCAAACAGCACGATAGCAACCAAATTGTCACCAAGAGTATGACGAATCCGAACAATGACTTGAGACAGAAACTCGGCGGGCAAGTGTTGACGATACTTCATCGCACTTATCGAACGACCTGTAGCCAGTCGTGCAACAAAAAGTACACGCGGTTCACCAGAATCGAAATGCGCGAGACGGCAAGACTCGCAAAGAGCGCGCCGAGCGCCATCCAAACAAACCAGCGTCCGATGGTACCCCAGCCGAGTCCCAGTGCCTCCACTGCCCGCGCGCCCACGCGCGTGGCTTGGGGGCGCACAAAGCGAAACGAGAGCAACGCGCCCAACGTTCCCACTACCAAGAGCGCGTTCTCCAGTGAATTGAGCGGAACAAGCGTCGCTGCCAGTTGCGGCACGAGTACGCCACTCAACGCGCCGCCCAACGCAAGCGCGCTACCTACGCCAAACAAGAACGCAATGCTCAGATTACCCAGCGGCGACCACGCCGCGCGCAGTTTGGACAACAACAACAAACCCAGCACCAACGGCACGATCAGATACGAGTTGGTCACAGGGTCTAGAATCAACGGATCCAAAAGTTTGGGAATGAGGATGAGGTACACGGCGGCAGTCACCGCGTATCCAATCGCAACGCCCACGAAAATTGCTTGGGCGATGCGAAAGAGCGGTGTATCGCCCAAGAGATAACTGAACACCACCAGCGTCAGGATGGCGCCGACCCATACACCAATCACGTCGGTCATTTCGCTTTGCCTCTGTTGCGCGAGAACAAAAAGACCAGATTGCCAATCACAATTAAAACGATGAACACCAAGTTCGCCGCGTTTTGCGCGCCGACGCTAATCGTCGCGAGTCCGCGTTGATTCATCAACACTTCGTACTGTGCCGCGCCCATCAACCCACTCATCATCGCGCTCAATTGCTTTGCCTCGCGATACGCGCGCGCGCGTGGCTCTGCCGATGCGCTCACACCCGCGACCATTTTCACATTGACGCGCGGTTGCACTTGCTCCATCCATTTTTGTAACGCCTCGGGCGAACCTGCCAATTCGATCACCAACGCGACGTTGCGCCAATTTTGCACACGCGCCAAGTCGGAGTACTGCGCGAGGGGACGACGATACAAATAATCGGTGGTTGTGGGCACCAAACCTGTCGCGGCGAGTTGACGGAGTCCGGCTTCTTGTCCAGCCAAGTATCCCAAGTTCAAATAGTTTGTCCCGTACGCATAATTGCCCGCCGCGCGCGCGGCATTGTCCAAAACACGTTGCGCGATTTGTGGTCCCGTTTCCAATGTGCTGATTGCGATGATTTTGGCGCGCCGTTGCATCAGATGCCGCACCAGTGCGTTCGCTTGCAAATCCATCTCACCGATGTTGCCCGGGTCATAATCGAACGCGACGAGAACGAGCGAATCGGGTGGGAGGGCTTGAATCGTGTCGTACAAATCAGCGGTGGGTGTACCGAATGTGCGAATGGACGCGGTCGCCAAATCGGGCAAGAAGAACGGAACGATGATCGCCAACGCGAGCAAGGTGTACACCAGCACGCGGAAAATCGAATCGCGGCGTGTGGATTTCTTCGCGCGTGTGGTGGGCGCAGTGGCTGGCGCAGCAAACACTCCTTCAAACAAACGCGCTTGCTCGGCGAATGGATTAGCGGTCGTCGCGGGCGGCAGCGGATGCGGTTCGGCGACAGCCGCTGCAAGCGGCAACACGCTGCGCAATCCTGCCAAAGGTCCCGTCGTTTCCACCGGACCCGTCTCGACGATTTGCGGAATCGCTTGTTCGACCGGTTTGAGCGCGGCAATCCAATCGGGCAGTTCGCCACGAAATTCCGGCGCCACCGCTTCTGGGGTTGGTGTGACTGGCGCGGCGGGTTGTGGCGTGCGCAACCAATCGGGCAAAAATTCTTCTTCGCCGGGTTCGATGTAAGGCGCGGCGGTCAACCACGCCGGCTTTTCCACTGTCGTCTCTTCCAGCAATGTCTCACCCGGCGCTGCGGGTTGAATCGGCGCGCGTAATTCTTCTTCGCTGGGTCGAAGTGCTTTGAGCCAATCGGGAATCTCTTCCTCGGTAGCGGGAACGGGCGGCGGAATTTCTGTCGTTGCTTCCAGCGGCTTGAACCAAGTCGGTGCCTCTTGCGCTGGCGCGGGTTCTTCCGTCGCGACAGTAGTTTCCTTAAGCCAATCGGGAATCTCTTCTGCTGTGGTGGTAGAGGGTGTACTCGCGAGTTCGGGAGTGACTTGCATCACCCAATCGGGCATTCGCGCGGCGCTGGGTGGTTCGGCTGGGCTGGGTGTTGCAGGCGCGCGTAACCAATCGGGCAGGTCTTCTTCCGCGATTTCAACGGACTCGGAAACGCGGCGCGCTTTTTCCGCCGGCGAAAGTTCTTCGGTTGTCGGTTCGGTTGTGCGCAAACGCGCTAGCCAGTCCGCCGATTCTTCTAATTCGATCGGGGCTTGACTTTCTGGAGTTTCTGGAATCGCGGGCGCTTCTTCTTCCGCCACTTGCGCGCGCAGTTGCCCCAGCCAATCATCGGACTTGGGTTCGATTTTAGGCGCGGGTGGTTCGGCGGGTTGGCGCAGTGGCGCGCTTGGCTCCACTTTGGGCGCGCGTGGTTCGCTGGGTTGCGGAAGTGGCGCGCTGGGTTGCTCCACTTGGGCGGGCGGTTCCACCGGTTTGCTGGGAAGTGACAAGCCCTTGATGGGAGTCGGTGGCGGCGTCTTGTCAGTCAGCGTCGCCGCTGTAAGTGGTACGAGGCGCGCACCACACTTGCTACAAAAAACGTTTTCGATAGGGTTGGGCGTGCCACACATTGGGCAGACCAAACCGGCTTGTGGCACGAGGCGCGCGCCGCAATCGCTACAATATTTGCTACCGTCTCGATTCTTGGTTCCGCAGTGGGAGCACTGAATCATAGTCACCTAACCGCTGTATGGACGATCCCACCCCAGGAGCAATCGCAATGCTGTCGCCATCGTCCCTAGCGCGACACCAATCAAGATGCCGCGCACGCCGGCTGTCGCGGGCACGTTCAACACCCATTCGCGCGCGTCAGCCAAGATACCCAAGAGTGGTGTTTGCCCAATGAACACAATCAACGCGATGACGAGCATCCACGTTGCTTCGATCGTTCGCGCGCGCAACGCTCGATACGCGGCTGTCGCGAGGAAGAATGCCGTCAACGCGAAGAACGCGCTTTGCAAGGACACATACACATTATCGAAGAGCCATGTCATCGGTTCGCTGGGCAAACCAAACCACAAACCCGTGAGTGCAACCACTGTGGCGGTGATCACCACAAGCGCGCTGTAACCCGCGCCTGTCTCCTGCCGATGAATCACGCGCGAGAGATGCACTTGTACCAGGTTGATCACGCCGAGCAACAAGGCAAACGCCGTCAGGATGATCGTCCACTCACGAAAGGCAAAGCCCAGCGCGTCGAGCAGTGGCGCCTCGAAAAAATAATCAATCAGGACGATCAATCCGACAGCAATTGCAATCGTGGTTGGAAGCCATCGCATTTTAGACTAGTCCCAACGTGCGCAGTAAGACGATCCCCAACACAGCGGCGACAAGTATGCCGCGTAAAATGTCTTGCGCAAACAAACTGCCCAGATGCGTCACCTTGTTCGACAGGTACGCACCGCCCGCATAAATTTCTTCACCGATCAAAGGATGGGACATCGTTGCGCCGACGAAAGGCAACACCTCTGGCGCGCTCGTCCCACCGATTTGTGTCAAGCCGCGTTGTGCGCCGGCTTCGCCCATCAACAAGAACTCGTCGCCGAATCGTCCAATCATCACATTGGCGACTAACTTTTGTTGGGTCAGCAAACGCATCGCGCCGACGGCATAGGGGAACGCATCCGAGCGCGGCGAGGAGAAGCACAACGGGTCGGGCGCGAGCAAGCGCGCGCGTGTGGGGTCGTACTCTTCGGGCACACCACTTTGGCGATACACACGCCGCAACACATCTTGCGCGACGGGCAACGCCGTTGGATGTGCGAGCGTGACAAGGGGTGGTGCCGCGCTCACGGCGCCGCGTTCCGCCAAGTATTCCAGCACATTGAGCGCGGCAACCGTATCGGCGGTGAATTGATCACCCACGCCGCTTGTGCCCAGTGAGAGATGCACTGGTTGCCCCGATTCGACAGCGCGCGCAAAGAGACCGCGCAACGCATCGTACGCGGCGATGGGGCGGAGGGTCAAATGTGCGCCGCGTTTGATGCCCCAATAGGCAAAGAACAGAATCGGGAGGAAAAAGAGCAGCAAGCCAAGTGCCAGGGCTTGGCGCGCTCCAATCGTCGAATTTAGAAGAGTCCACAAAACTTCCACGCCAATCTTCCCACACGACCGACGACGGATGACCGCCGACCGCCGTCATTACTGTTGCTATGCCGGTGTAGGACAGATTTGCAAACTTGTCCTACGTTTTCCATCTAATTTTCTAGTCCACCGTGTAAAGCGAGTTATTCGTTTCGCAACAGGTATGCCATTAAGCGCAAGAACACGTCAACCTGTATCCGCGCGCAACCGACGCGTTATGTTTTTTCGCTTTGGCTGGCTTCAAGGCGCGCAATCAATGCCTCCACACCGTCTTCGTCTTCGATGAGTTGTGCCAGATCGCGCACATCGGTTTCTTTCAAGCCCAAAGTCAAAAAAGGTTGGGCAAGCCATACAAGTTGCGCGCCGAGAAACGCCAGCGGCTTGAAGGTTTCCAAAAACAAAATGGCTGGCGCGACCATTCCCGCTTGTTCGATTCGCTGTGCCAGCGCGGTGATCAACTCCTCGCGGCGCGCGTCCTTGAGCATACTCACGAGTGACTCGGTCAATTGGATATGCCCATTATAAGACGACTAGCGCGATACGTCAAGCGTGACCCTAGTCTGGTCTGGGATAGTCGGAATTTTGCAATCTGGAGATCGTTGCCGCGTTAGAAACAACTTGTTTGCTTGTCAATGCGAAAAGCCCGCGTCACGCGTCTGTCCGACACGCGCGCGGGCTATGAAAAAAGTCAACGCCTTGTCGAATGTGGTAAAATGTCGCGTTTATTTTTTCATCCACGGATCCAGCGCGTCGCGCAAGCCATCGCCCAGAAAATTGAAGGAGAGCAAGGTGACAGCAATCGCCAGTGCGGGCGCCACAACCATATGTGGATATGAACGGAGTGCGCGCACGCCCTCGGAAATCATCATGCCCCAACTCGGCATTGGCGCTTGAACTCCCAGCCCGATGAAAGAAAGTCCGGCTTCGGTCATAATTGCTCCAGGAATACCGAACGTGGCGGCGATGATAATCGGCGCGAGGATATTGGGGAAAAGATGCACACCCATAATGCGGAGATCACTTGCCCCGATGCAGCGTGCGGCTTCGATGAATTCTTTTTGTTTGAGCGACAAGATTTGTCCGCGCACCAGACGTGAGACGGTAAGCCAATTCGTCATACCCAGCGCCAAGAACACTCCCAACAAGCCGCCCATCATCGTATCCAAGGTGATCAAGAAATGGAGCGGACCGGCTTGAAACTGGGGCAAACTGGCGCGTAGAAAAGTCATAACGATAATGATCAAGAGTAAATCGGGGAATGCATACAAAATATCCACTAACCGCATAATCAATTGGTCTATCTTGCCACCAAACCAACCTGCCAGCGAACCCAGTGGAACGCCAATCAGCAAGATGATCAACTGGGCTACTACGCCTACGGTCATTGAGATACGTGCACCATAAATAAGAC